>NZ_BLIJ01000060.1:0-173588 GCF_009811475.1 Alteromonas sp. KUL150 | reverse complement strand
CCATTAAACTGCCTTTATCACCCCTAAAAGATCTTTAAGTGATGCTCTAACTGTGGGCGGATTTAAAATACACCGACGCTGCCCGAATCATTATTCCTTTGCTTCTTTTATGTTACCTTGAGTCCGTGTTGAACGAGTACTAAAACGAAAAAGATTCCGGTATTGATCTGGCTGCCGTCGCTCTCAGGCTTGCCGTTTTACAACATCAGACAATACACTGGACCTTACCAACACGCACGCCAATTTAGAAGACTACTTACACTTTATCTCAATAGGCAACCTTGGGCGCAAATCAAGAAGGTGTACATGTATGAACGCTTCACCTCCTAAAGCCATTTGCACTCTTTCAGCCTCTGCGGTCAAAAGAGACAACAACTCATCCGCTTTGATCATGCGCTTTTCATCTGGATGTTGCCATTGACGGTCTTTTGAAAGAGTGACTAGCAAAGCTCCAGCTTTACTAAATTCTGCTGCCATATATTTCCTAACAAGCTGATTTTCTATTGTATCTCGCAAGTCTGTCGCTGTCCGTCCATCACCAAGTTTTAGTTCGATCACCGCTTCGTGCTTCGAAAGAACAGATCGCAACCGTATATCAGTTTCCTTTTCGTCAGCTGTAACAGCCTCCTGGTCCACAGTATAAATCGAGTTTGCCGCATAACTCAGCTCGCGAGAAATCTCCCGACGCATGACCCTCTCGTCTGATATCCCTGCCCAAGCTTCTCTTGGTGACGTGTCACGGAGAAGAAGTTCGTTTAGGTCAGACAACCTATCCTTCAAAATGGCGAACATAGCTTCATTCGTTGAGGCAGGTGCTTCCCCACTTCGATCTAGCTTTTCTGCTTGAGCCTGATCAAATACCTCAGCATCAATCTCTTGCGCCCAACTCTCTTCTGCCACAGCCAAAATGCGGTCCTTGAAATGAGTGCACAAAGGATCTGCGGCCATCTCAAGCTTGGCAGCCAAGCCCTCCTCGCCTTTAGCGTTGAATAATGCCGTTACAATGCTATTGCGTGCCTGTTCCGCATGATCCCGAGTGTCCGGTGAATAGGACCCTTCGTGGTAAGCATCGTCTTTTATTCGAACGTGGCGATAGGCCAAACGAAAAAGTTTCAACAGTAGTTGCGGCGTGAACCGTTCGTCGTTCAAATCGACTCCGTCTTGACGATCACCAAAGAGGCAAGCCAGCCAAGTCACAGCTTCTGATAGCTTTGATGGTTCAACTACATCAATCTGCTCTGCTAGCTTTTCGACACCCGTCTGAGGATCAATTCGCATTAAGGCTGACAACCAAATAAGGCGAAGCGAAAACGGTAATTGTTGTTCCAATCTTTGTAGTGCTCGTTCTTGAAGTCTCTTAATTTCAGTCGCATCGCCGCTCTTCAAAATAATCCGTGTTACTTGTCGAACCCTTTCTGTTATTCCGGTAGTGCTATCAGCGTCACTAATCCAGTCTCCACTTTCATCAAACCAGGATTCGAGTCGTGGTAAAAATAAACGGGTAACCCTCTCAGGCGCATACTCAATTCCTTGAAGTAGGCTAGAATGTCCTCGTTCACCTGAAGGCAAGTTTAGCTCCCACGACAATTCATTTCCGAGCGTCTGATCTACAGCGTTTGGATGAGAGTCTACTAGTGCTTCTATCCACTTAGGCAAACCGTTCAGTTCAATCAGAGCGTATCGCGCAGCTAATTCGGCTTCGACATTGTCGAGTTTAGCTGACCAGTCGGGAGACTCCGCTTCGGCGTAGATCGCGGCCAGACCAAACTGCCAACGTACAAGATATGTATTTCGTTCGCCTTCTGGCCTTTCGCTGGGAAACGTTGGGCGATCATCACGCCATATCTTCATCATCACTCTGCGAAGCTTATCGGCCGTTTCTTGATTGAATTGCTCTTCAATGAATCGCCGGTTCCAACCTGACGATCGACTGTCTTCACCGTCATGACTCATGGTGCGCCACAAGTTCCAAGCAGTGTTCCAGCTTTGCTCCTTCGAAAATGCGTTTTCAGGCTGATTAGCAACCTCTCGCCAAAACAGAACCCAGCTCGCTCGGTTCTTGGCCTTTCGTCGCTCTTCCTGCAACTTTCTTTCAGCTTGCTGTTTTTCCCAACGACGAAGCTCTTTGTCATGTTTCGATGGCTTAAGACAGTCGTCAAGTCTTTGCACAAATAAGGGTTCATCCACTATGAGAGATCTAAGTCCTTCAATGTGTTTTTTCCGTGACTCATTTTCTGGTGAAAGACGGATAGCTGCCTCCAAGAGCATTGCGCGTTCCCTCATATTCCGAGTCGAATCACCAAGAGCTTCTTTAACCCATGACAGATCCCTGTCCGGTCTTAGTTGAATCGTTCTATCGTGAATAGTAATCTCTGCGAGCCGTGCCCAGGGATCTTTGATTTCATGGAGAGACTGCAACAAAGCGTCCTGAATCCAGAAAAGACGCTCATTGTCTGCTGCTTTCAGATTAATCAGCCGTTGATGAAGTGATTTGATCGGTTCATCGTCACAATGGTCTCGGTGGTGTAATCGCAATGCAATTACACCTCCATACAGCCACTGTTCGTCCAGGCCTACACCGAGGCCACGCTCACATGTTGCTGCAAGTGCTCCACTAAGGTGAGGACGTTCACTGACAATATGTGGCCACTCTTTTCGCCATTTTAGCCCCTCTGACACTAGCGTGATGAGACCATCACGAAGCTCCTCAAGGAAAGGGAATTCAAGGGGGGCTTCAGCTATCAGGCGTGGTAATTGCCAACTAAGATCGCCTACATTCCGCTTCTCTCGCTTTATCCAGCGAAGGGTTCGACAAAGTTGCTCAACCGACATGAATTTTGGGAAAAGGGTTAGTATGGCACTGCGTGCTACTCTGTCAGACCAGAGATCATTAGCATCAGCTATCGTGGCAGAAATTATTCCTATTCTCTCGTCAGCAAGGGCTACTAAAGCGTCGATAGCCATTATGCGCTCGACCTCAGGTACAGCAATGTCCTGTGTTATATGAAATACGATATCTGCACAAGCTTTTATGCGACCCGCCTCTATAAGGCTGATGAGGACTTGTCGTACATCTGGATTTTCTACTCCACTGTGCCAAATCCTGTCGATTTCTTCTGCCAAGTCGTTCGACGCAAATCGGTGGACTTGAATGTGAGGCACCTGAAGGCCTCTCCAACCACCAGGTCCATAACGCGTAGCATAGGCGCGAAGAGCTTGATTTCGCTGTTTCTGCGATAGCGACTCTGGATCGCCTTCATCCAGAAGAACAGCAGGCTCATTGTCCCGCAAAAGTTCAAATATACCGTCTTCTTGCAAGGCTAGCCAACCTGCCATTGGTCGCTTGGACGGGCGAACGATTGTGTTACCTTTTGTCTCCGCGAATAGAAGACGTTTGAGGGCTCGAAACGGCATGCCTTGCTTTCTAAGAGCTAATAGCCGTTCCGCAGCAAGATACTCGGTAACAGAGCGATGATGGAACCTCACTCGTCCGTAAGAAGCGAAGCCAAATAACGGACGCTCAAGCAGTGCTTTTCGTTCATTAGGCTGCCAATCTGATAGGATAATCGCAGGATCGAGAGCAGCCTCTTTGTCGATGGCGTCGGACGCTGCACTATGACGAATCGTTATACGGCGTGTCATCTGAACAGCAAGAGCGAGTCGGCTAGCACCTTCAATCGCCTTGTCAACAGATAACTCTGCCAGTTCAGGTCTGTCTTCGCGAGGAAGCAACTTCACACGAACATTAGTAGCAACCTGCTCACGATGAGTTCGGATGCGTTTATGCTCACGCCAGTCAGCACATAACTCAATAAGATCCTGAGGTCTACGAGCAAACTCTAGAGCATTGCGACGACGTAAGTCTTCAAAAAGATGATTAGGATCGCTCACTCCCTGATGTCGACAAAATTGGACGATCTGTTCGTCTGAAAAGGGCATTAAAGCTACAGTTTTCCAATCGGGCGATTGATTTTTGTTTCTGTTGTCGTGTTTATTGCGATGCTCACGCATTGCGATTTTAGCGAATACTTCTTCATCGGAATCTGAAGAGGACGCTGTTGGAACAGGTAGTAAATTTCGAACCAACTGTTCGTCGAAGGGGATTGGCCTTGTCGTGATCACAAAACGGGCCCGATGAAGCTGATCTCCGATACATTTTTTCAGTCGTTTGAGCGCCCGCTCAAATGAACCCATAGTCAATTTTAGTTCGTCAATCGAGTCCAGAAAAAATGTCGCCTCTTCAGACTGTGAAACAAGCCACCTATCCAAACGGCTTTCTTCATCTGCATCTAAAAGACTACGAAGGTCTTCTGTTGCCAACGCGGCCAATTCCAAAAAGAATGCTGGCTCTCCCTCAGCCCAGAGGCGCTCCGATTGTTTACGGCATTCGTAGGTTTTTCCTGCACCTGCCTCGGAAATTATCAGTATGCGTTTTGAACTTAATAAATCATTCCACCCATCTCCTCGTGACCAGCCTAGACTTACCAAAAAAGATTGTTGGTCGGCATCATTAACTTTTCCATCTGGAATATCGTTGAAGGTTCTGTCTATCATGATATCAATACCACCTATCAGACTGGCAATACACGGTCGTCTGTAACTTTCCATGTAAAGTTTGAAAGAGATGTGCTGTCACTTGTTTTAATTTGATCCATTAGATTCTCAATTAATTACTTGTATTTATTGCCACATTGGCATTTCAAGCCAATTATCAGGAAAGCCCATTTTTGAGGTATCAATATTGTGGTTATCTATTAAAGTTTTTAGTCTTGCTTTCCAATGATTATCTGGCGCTATTTTATCCATTAAATAGGCTATCATTGTGAAGGTGTTATATAGCTTGCGAAGGCGTCTGTCTCGATCCTCTAAGATATGTAACGAGCCTAAAAGAATATCTGTGCCTCGCCTAGGTAACATCATTGTTTTGGTAAAATCCCGATTCCATAGCCGTGCATGGTGAGCAGCATGGTTTCTTACCAAAGATAGGTGCTCGCAAAATGAGGTCATGACTTTTTCATCTAAACCATAGGTTCTGCTTATTGCCTGTCGATCACTGCGCTGTTTTACATTCGAAAACCATTTCGACAAATGCCCCATAGTCATTAATTCAACTACAGCCCAAATAGGTGGCATTAACTCTTCATATTTAGAAGTTAAATGCTTGATAAATTCTTCTTTGCTATTGCGAACATCGTTGGATAACTTACTAACGCTAATGCCGTAAATCACTGGATTGAAAAACAACTCCGGTTGAAGATGAGGGTGTGCTGTGCCGTAGTTATGACTTAAATGATAAGCAAGTTGAGTACGAAGCGACACCTCAATACGCTCTATTGCGTCAAGTAGAAGCAGCCTTAACTCCCGGTCAAATATATATATATTCAAGACATCATTGAAGGTAACACCGTCTCGAAATGTGTGTGCCGCATGGTCTTGCTCATAAGGCAGGAAATAGGCTGCGAGTCTGTAATAGTTTAATTGAGAAAGGTAAAACTCTGCTTGAGCGGAATCTTCAATAAAAAGTCCACGAGCTTGCAGCTGCTCCACTTGTACAGCGTAAGTCGTTGGGGGCTTATTATAGGGGACTTTGCGCTGACGGCTCATTTTTTAGAGCCCCAGAAACGAGTAACCCCTCGCGGTGCGCTGTTCCAATGTGAAGCGGGAGGGGTGTTGTTGATGCTGATTATAGCGTCTAATTTATTAGATTCAAGATCTAACAAAGCTAAATTTACTCGTTGTAATACATCTGAACATATAAAGCATTGCTCTAAATTAGTCATTTTGGTCTTATCTTCCTTGACTATATTTGTTTAGTATTAAGTCCTGCGGCCTTTAGTCTCGTGGTTAAATTTCGCATTTTACTGAACTCTGTGCCCAGACTTTGCTTTAACCCCATTTCCTCACAAAACTCTTTCGCCGTGATGTGCTTTAACTCATCAGCAAACTTGATCATTTGCAGGTGTAACTCAGCCGTATACTGATTACGAGGTGCATTAGACAAAGCCAGTTTTATTTGCTCAAAAATCGCTTTATTAGACATTAGTAAGGATTAGATTTTGACCGTTTAGCTAAATTAGCTAAATTAGCTAATTTAGCAACAATATGCAAAGACTATCATCAGAGGATCTAACTAGCGGTTATTTTATGATCGCGAATAGCTGAGTTTTTAGCAGCTCAACAACATATATGTTGTATTTTATGAAAAATGCGAAATTTTTTTACCTTTTAACCTACTGAGTTTTTAAGGAAATAAAATTAATTTCAACTAATACATATAGTTAACGACTTTCGCAAGATCCATTTAGATCCTTGTTTTGCTATAATTTGATCACGTAAAAACTGCTAATGATTCAAGGATTGAATCTGGTTTTACAGTTTCCGTTTAAATTTGGAGGTAAAGCGGATGACGAACAACTATGTTCAAAATACAAGGAAGTACCAAAAATGGATTAAAGAAGGTCGTGGGCAAGGTCAAAAAGAGACCTATAAGCCTTGGCTTACGGTTTTTGATGTGCCTTCAGAAGGAAGAAGCCACCGTATCCCATCATTCAAACTCAAGCGAGAAATTACCGCTTTTTCAAATCTTGAAGCCGCTAGAGTTTATCAACTTGAAAATGATTGCTCAGTCATTGATTACAACGAGCAATATCCTCTCAATCGCGATAAAACACTTGCTATTGCGAACCGACCTGAGTTTGCGTTTGCTCATTCCGGAATAAGAGATTTTCCTATTGTAATGACAACGGATTTTGTAGTTCATTAAGCAGACCGTATCGAAGCCGAGCAAATAAAGCCCACATCAAAGCTTGATAACGACAGAGTGTTAGAAAAGCTCAAAATTGAGCAAGCCTATTGGGAAGAGCAAGGCATTAGATTCCTTATTAAAACAGAGAAGGACTTTCCGCTTGATCTGAGAAAGAACCTGCAATGGCTTCATCAACCACAATGGTACCAAACACCTGATCATTTATTGCGTGCGTTTGCAGCAGAGTTTATGGAACTCTTCACGCGATACCCAAATGATCGGCTCGCCGATATTGCCGAGTACTTAGAGTTTAATACAAAACTGGCTAGGTTACAGGAAGGTAATGGCTTGATGCTTTTACGTCAGCTGTTTGCGAAGCACTATCTTACTTTTGATTTAATGGTCTACTTCACTCGACTCAAAGGTCGAGATATATCATTCAATACAGGCAAAGTTATGCAGGGACGAGTTAGCTAATGTTCCAGATTAATGATGTTTTTAAGATGGGTGACACGTTGTATCGAGTACTCGCTTTGCCTATCGATTATGTTGTCTTATTTAATATGGATGACAAAGGAGCAATGCCCGAAATACATAAACGGAATTGCTTGGAAGAAATGGCATATGATGCTGATTTAATTCGTGCTGAAGATCCATTCCTTGAACACATCACTGCGGCAGAGTTTGCTTCAGATAGCGATAAAGCTATTCGCGATCAAAGATTTAGTGTAATTCAGAATATTGTTGAAGATCCTGAGTTTTTTATTTCATCTCGCCGGAAAGAGTTGTTTAAAGACGCTAAGTCTAAATTTAATAAGCAAGCGAAATTCCTATGGCAGATCTGTCGTTTATATTGGCGAAAAGGTCTCGTGCCTAATGCGCTAATCGGTAAATACTGTAACAGCGGAGCAAGTGGTAAGACGAGAAATTGCAATAAACCACGAGTTTGGAGGGGGAAGGAAGGTACTGGTGATGAGAAGCCTATCGCAGCAGTGACACCTCGAACCCGAGAACATTTTGACACAGTTATAAAAAGGCACTATTTGGCGCAGCGGAAAACATTCGAGCAAACGCACTTAAAATTACAAGCGCTATACCAAACGCTTTACCGCGATATTGCTGACGAGGATATTCCTACAATTAATCAGCTTCGCCAGCACTATCAAATGACTTATATTGAAGTCGAAGTGCTCAAACAACGTATTGATAAGCACAAATATGAAAAGGATGTTAAAGCTAAACGTTCGACTGTTAACACTGAAGTTAACGGTCCAGCTGACATATTTGGTACCGATGCAACCAGAGCAAAAATTCACCTCGTTTCAAAAAAGGATCGTTCGTTAATTGTAGGTAAACCCACGCTCATCCTAGTAAAGGATGTTTTTTCTCGAATGGTAATGGGTTGGTATCTCGGATTTGAAAATCCATCTTATTATTCTAATGTGCTGGCGTTTGCATCAGCAATTTCCGATAAAACCAGTGAATATACCGAAGCAGGATTTGAAACGGTACCTGATGGTTTATTGCCTGTGGCCATATGCCAGAAAATTTCCGGTGATAAAGGGGAGCTTTATACTCACCGTGGAGAAACTTTAAGAAAAAATTTTGGAGTTACGTTCACCACGTCGAGAAGTTATGGCTCTGATGCGAATGGCATTATTGAAAGAGCATTACAAAGCGTCGAGAAAAGCTTTGAACATGATCTGCCTGGAATTGCTCAACCGCCAAAGGCTAAGAAACAAGGCGGAAAAGACAGTCGCTTAGTTGCAAACGTGACGATTGAAGAACTCAGAGAATATGTGCTTGAAGAGATCTTGCTTCACAATCAATTAGCGGATTTATCGAATAGCTATGACCGTGATGATGACATGCCAACAGGTTTACCACTTACGCCAATTTCGCTGTGGCGATGGGGTATAAAAAACCGCATGGGGACTGTGAGAACCGTCTCAAAGAAAAATTTCCTGTTGACTATGTTACCCCGTGGAATGGCTACTGCGTCAGTGAAGGGCTTTTGTTTTGAAGGTTTGTACTTTTGGAGCGAGCGTCTTGAAGAATTAGGATTCTTTGAAAAAAACCGCACAATTGCACCATACGACCAACTTGAGTGCATCTTTGATCCTTCCTCTATGAATAACCTTGTGGTGATTCTACCAGGTAAAAAGCCTGAATTTGTTCAGTGCTATTTATCTGATCGAAGTCGATATTATCGTGACTGTTCATTGCAAGAGGTTAAGGTTTTGCAGCGTGCCAACAGGAAAACCGACGAGAAAACCAAAAAGGAACACAATAACGCTCTCATTATTAGAGAAATACGCAAAGATGAATTTATCAAGGAATTGAAGCGGAAAAAACCGCACAGCCACCTTAAATCTGACGCTGAAAGGCTAAGAGACATTCCCGAAAATCGCAAAGCAGAACTCGCTGAAGAGCGTAGCGAAAGAATGCAAGGCGGTAGCATATTTGAGCCAGTTGAGGGCTCAAAACACCAAGAGCATCAGGATGATGCTTTATATAACCCAGAAGTAGCTGAGCTACTTAAAAACAAAAGGAATTGATGTTATGCACCAAACCGATTTAATACCCAATGTGGGCAGTCACTGGCAAGAGCTGCCAAAAGCCCAGTATCAAATGGACTTATTGCAAGTCTATCAAGGCAATGAGTTGATTGAAGCATTGCCTAAACTGACTAGTGTGTCGGACATGTTAGATCGTCTGATAGGTCCTGATAAGGACTATGGCTCATTTGAAAATCTATCAACGCATGAGCGAGCGCAGTATCTTGTGTCGATGTTGCAAGATTTTTTCTATCCAACAGAGCAACACTTTGAACTAGCTTACAAAATCGATTTGATGATTCGCCAAGGTTACCGCACGCGTAATATTTCAGATGTTCCCTGTATGGAGCAACGAAGTGGTAAAGCGAACCTGCTTTTCGTTAAAGGCTATGCTGGTGAGGGAAAAAGTAAAGCGCTGTCTAGGGTATTGCGTTTGTATGACCAAGTCGTCGTACATCAGAAACTTAATAAAGCGCAGGTCGTATATGTGGCCATGGATTGCCCAGTTGACCCTAGCTTGAAGTCGATATGTTATGCATTGTTCGAAAGTTTACAGCGTGTTAGTAAAACTGATGTTATGAGCAATGCATTTCGTAAGAGAAGTGAACCAGAGCTAAAGTTTGCAGCAAAGTCGGCCTTGGATCTCTTCCATGTGGGGTTAATTGTGATCGACAACATCGAGAATCTGTTCTTGTCGAAGAACGACCCACTCAAATTGATAAGCGAGATCATTTCGTTATCTGCAACTACAAGCGGTCCTATTTTACTATGTGGCAGTGCTGAGTCTGAAAACTTATTCAAGAGCCATGCGAAGGTTACCTTTGATGTGCTGGGAGCCGGCGTTATGGACTGGAAACTTTTGCCACTCACACATAGTGGGAGAGAAGGTAATGAAGTTTCATTTGAAAACTGGGACGCATTTGCTTCAGAGCTCTGGAAGTATCAGGTCGTTAATCAGCGAAAACACCAGATCCCCGATGACTTTAAAAACACGTTGTTTGAGCTTTCTCAGGGGATCCCAAAACTAGCAATTAGTTTGTTCATGGCGACACAGTTAACAGCCCTCTACACTCAGAAAGAAGCTGTAACGAAGGCACTTCTTGAACAGGTTGAGAAAAAAGAGTTTGGTTTGATACGGAGCCAAATACAAGCGTTGAAAAACAACGACGAAACAGCGTTGAGGTCTTTTGAAGGGTTACAGCTTCCTTCGGTCGCTTCTTTAATGTTTAAGTTACAGAAAGAAGCAGAAGTGAAAAAGCATAAAAATGATAACTCGAAGCGATCACAGCTATTCAATGCACTGCTAGAACAATCGGTTAAGACGGATATTGCTAGACAAGCTTCAAACGCTATTTTTAAACAGTTTCCTGATATTTCCGTTGGTGAGGCAGTGGAGAAAGCCGTTACTTGGTTGAATGACAATAAAGAGCAAGTCATTGAAGGGCGTGAGCTTAATCGGCAAATCACGAAGCGGAAAGTTGCTGATAATGATCGCAGTGAAATAGAAGCTGCATTGTCCGAAGCATCTAAAGGCCGCAATGATGTTGATGACAGCTGGTTTAACGAGTGGTAGACGGTAATGCTCAACTTCCCCTATCCATACGAAGATGAGCTAGTTTACAGTATCTTAGCGCGCGCAAGTGCGCACTTTTGTAGCTTCAGCCACAAAGGTTGGCTGGAGCTAACATTAAAAAACCGATGTGCAATTGCTACGATTGAATTCCCTTCTCATTTAGATGAATTGGCCAAACTGTTCTTTTTGGGCGAAATATCTACGACTCAGCTTATTTACCAAAACACATTGTTCCCGCTTTATGCCCCATTTATCCCTGAGGTTAAAAGAAATGCTTGTATTGAATGGATGAGGGGAAAAGCTAACGGAGGCCCTCATTTAGCCACTGGATGGGCTGCGAGCAGAATTCCAAAAATAAATACCATTCGGTATTGCCCAATGTGTCTTAACGAACAAAAAGAATCATACTGGCAGCGTAAACATCAAGTCGTTGGTTTATCTACGTGTGAAAAGCACAACTGCCAATTGGAGTCACTAGATCACTTCAATCATAAGCGGCATCGTCACGAGTTTTATCCGGCATCACGCCATCTACAGTCATTTGCAATCACGTTGGACCAAAATGCTATTGATGAGCGACTTGACTCAGTAATTCAAACGCTACTGGATAGACCGGAGTTACCATCCACTTCCTTCCAACAGTGGACTAATTTCTATCATCATCTCATAGAAGATTGTCGCTGCAATAAAGGTAAATATTGCTGCTATGAAGCGCTAAAGGAACGATTATTAGCCAAATGGCCAAAATCCTGGTTACTTGATAATAACTTGTTCGATTTTTCAAATGAGAATAGCTGGTTACATTGTATTTCTAGGAAGCATAGGAAGTCATTTTCATATCTCGAACACATCGTGTTACTGACCTCACTTTATGACCATCCATTGGATATTAACGAGGTGCTGCACGAAGTAAGTGAAGAGAGGGAAATTTCAAATTGCAGCCAGCCATCCCAAGCTGTTTTGCAGCCTTCAGAAGCGATTGATCGAGCCAAAAGTAATTGGTTAACAAGCGTTATTAAAATTGGCGCAAAGCTCTCGAGGAGGCGACTGGGTGGGCTTTATATGTGGCTATATCGCAATCACCACGATTGGCTAGTAAACGTAAATCAAAGGTACAAGCGAGACATAAATAACAAAACACACAGAGTGCGTTGGGATGCACGCGATTTATCAACTGTGAAGCAACTCATTAGCATTAGAAATGAAGCTGAACTCGATATCAATCTACCCCGCCAATCAAAGCTGTGGTTTATCCAGCAGTTAAACAACAAAGCAACCGTAGAGAAGAAACTAGCTAAATTACCGCTTACAAGTATGTTTTTGGAGCGGTACCAAGAAACCGTTGAGGAATACCAGATTCGCCGGCTCACTCGAACACTATTGGAATATAGCCCAAGGAAGCCAGCAGAATGGCGACTGCTTCGTGAATCTGGCTTAAGTGAAGAACGGATTACTGCTCAAGCAAAAGAATTTATTAAACGTATTTTGTGATGGAGTGTTGAACGTGAATGTATTTGAAATTGAATTAAGATTTTGTGTCGGGGAACGCTCAGTATCAATGGATGACATTGACGATAAGTTGTATGAAGCAGGATTCGGGGATGCATTGGTTGGTCATGGTGGCGAGGGGAAGGTAAGTATTACGTTAAGCCGCACGGCTGCTAGTGAAAGAGCATTAATCAGTAGTGTGCAATTGTTAATAAAGGAAATTTTTCCCAAAGCAACTTGGTTGTAGGAAGTACATACATAAACGAACGCTAAATTCATGGTAGGTTAAATATGAAGCATCAAAAAACTCAGCGTGAAAACACATTTAAAACGGCGCAGCTTAAGAATCCTGGTGTAGATAGGGCGACATCAAGATGTATAAGCAATAAAAAGCTACAAAACATCGACCAGATTTCATTGAGTGATGCGGTTGAGAATGACATTAAACACGAGCGGCTAGATGTTGATGCATTAGTGATTGAACCAGCCAATATTGATGTGCAAAGGCTTAGTGGTTTTGTAAATGTTCCTCAAAACAAGGAAGCGCTGCACCCTGCACGATATTTTGAGGGATTGTATTTGTCTAAGATAACAGGAAAGGGGCTGAGTATTCGAGATGTCATAGATAATCTAGATATATCTGATGAACATTTTTATGATTTTTTGAATGAGAAAGTGAGTGTTGATATAAGCTTCGCAAAGCAGCTGGAGCTCGTCACAGGTATGCCATTCGATTTCTGGTTACGCATTCAAAGCAAGTTTGATGATTCGAATAAAGTTCACAGCATAAAGTGAATTAGTTCATAAGCGATCATGCTGCCGACTATTAGTCACCAGTAGTTAAATATTCACAGAACTAATCATTGAATTTATATGACATAATACCCCAGCCTCCATTTTTCGACTGCTCGAATAACCATCATCTGCATGGCTCATAGGTCACCGAGTAAGAACTTGTTCAAAGTTCTTACAAAAAACACTCCGTTGGTAATATAATATTCGATTAAAAATCAGAAGTTTAACGCAAATTAAAAAGGACTGGGTATGAATAATCAGGGCTGGATTCATTATTGGCGTAATTCTCTTGCCGATGCTGATAGCGCGAAAGGTGTATTAAAAAAGCAAGATCTGAAGAATTATGTGCGTGCTACAACCGACGAGTTCAAAGAAGGTAAACTTAAACCTGATTCTACATTGCTAGAAGATCTGTTTCGCAATGAACCAGAAACCCTTACCGCTGTAGAAATTCATCATCGACCGGTTACCTATTATCTTCGGAAAGTTCATGGCAAAGATTACAGCGGTAATATGCCTAGTGTACTGACACCAATTGTCTGCACTTTATGGGTCAATCGTGAAGGTTTGCTATTTCCCCACACCACACCATTCATACCTCGTGATTTACTTAATCCTCAAGGAAATGACACGTTTACTGTCGCTAACGTCGATAAGCTCGATGAATTCCTGACATCAAATGAACTTCTAGCACAGCCTCCTGAAAGTATTCCAGCCAAATTCGAACAAGAAGAACAGTATCAGAGCCATCAAAAAGATTGGCACAACTACTATGGACTCACCCAAAAACTATTTGCCGATTACTGCGATAGAAACCGAATCGAGCAGTTCTATGAAGACATTGAAAGTGGGGGCTTAGTCAACAAAATTAGCGATTTCTTGGGAGCTTCAAGGCATATATTAAAATTGTACGATAACCTGAGTACTTCAAACACAACCTTGCCTCTGATTGATAGTTTCGCGACAAAAACAGTAACCAACCATGATGAATGTATTGATGTCTCTCAGACGGTGAATTCGCGTTTGGGCCACTCAAATAGTCAATTCCCGCTAGCTAAAGCACAATGTGATGCCTTGGCCCATACCTTAGCCATGCAAGAAGGCGACATTCTTGCAGTAAATGGTCCTCCTGGCACAGGTAAAACAACGTTTGTACTATCGGTAGTCGCGTCACTGTGGGTAGAATCTGCGCTAAAAGAGAGTCAGCCGCCGCTAATCATTGCGGCATCGACTAACAATCAAGCAGTCACCAACATAATTGATGCTTTTGGTAAAGACTTCGATGAAGGCGACGATGAACTATCAGGCCGATGGTTACCCGGCATTTTTAGTTATGGTGGCTACCTACCATCGGCGTATGGAGCATTAGAAGCTGCCAAAAATTATCAAACTAATCATTTCTATGAAAACGTCGAGCAGTTGGATTTTCTCGATCAAGCCCAAGCACATTATTTGGATAGAGCAAAGCAGGCATTTCCACAACAAAATTTTGCTGATGTAACACAAGTTAAAGCGTATCTCCTTGCAGAATTACGCCAACATAAAAACCAGTTAGATCACATCAAAAACAATTGGCATATTTACAACTGCCAATTGAATGACATCCATTCTCTGCTAGGGGATAATCCCCAACAAACATTGGCAGATCAACAACAAGCCGTATCCAATGCAGAAGCATTGAAAGATAACGCCCAAAACCACTTAACTGCTTGGCGAAGCTACCTCGGCAATGAATCTATTTGGTTAACTCTATTTAAGTGGTTGCCGCCAATCAAGAATAAACTTGAACTCCAGCGCAGGAGTTTCATGTTAAACCTTATTGAGCACGATGAAGATCAAATTGAGAATCTGTCATCAGACCAGTTTGAGAGCTTACTCAAGCAAGCATTTTCTAATAAAAGAGCGGATTTTGATGATCAGAAAAACCGTTATCAATCTTGGTTAGAGCATTATCAAGAGTTTGAGAGATCACAACTGAATTGGCTTGATGCTATCAGTGACTTTACTGAAGATTTTCCAGAGCAAACCATTCCACAAATGACCGAGATCGATTCGGTTCTAGATATCACGACCCGTTTTCGAATGTTCCGATTGGCTGTCCATTACTGGGAAGCTTGCTGGTTGCTCAGTTGCCGAAATTTGGGCCAAGATCTGAATAAGCAGGCTCAAAAAACAGGTTTAAAAACGGTTCGTCCTCGCTGGCAACGCCGAATGATGCTCACTCCTTGCATTGTATCAACGTTCCATTCTCTGCCTTCTCATATGACTTACCAGTCTCATGTTGGCAATAATGAATTTGAAACTGACTATCTACTCAATGAAATTGACCTGTTGATTGTTGATGAAGCAGGTCAAGTAGCGCCCGAAGTTGCCGCGGCCTCATTCTCACTAGCCAAAAAAGCATTGGTGATTGGCGATATTTATCAAATCCCGCCGATTAGAAATGTATGTTCATCAATTGACAGGGGTAATTTAAAGCAGCATAGAATTATCAGCTCTGATGATGAATACACAGTCATTCAAGAGGAAGGTCGAAGTGTAGTGACTGGCAGTGTTATGCATGTAGCACAACAAGCAAGCCGATATCACTATATGACGAAAGCTGAGCCTGGAATGTTTTTGCAAGAACATAGACGCTGCTACGATGAACTAATCTCATACTGCAATGACCTTTGTTATCAAGGTATCCTTATCCCTAAGCGAGGAAAAGCGACCGAAGATAGCCTCTACTCTCCTTTCAGTCATTTGCACGTCGACGGTATCGCGGAATCATTTAGCGGCAGTCGACGCAATAAGTTAGAAGCAGAAACTATCGCTGCATGGTTACATGCCAATAAGGTTGAAATAGAAAATTACTACGGCGAGCCACTAGCCAAGTGTGTGGGTGTCATTACTCCATTTTCAGCTCAAGTGAATCAGATCAAGGCCGCGTGTGGAGAGTTCGATATCAAAGCTGGCAAAGGGGAAGAGCAATTAACCGTCGGCACCGTTCACTCTCTTCAAGGTGCTGAACGCAAAATCATTATTTTTTCCCAGGTGTACACCAGACACAACGATGGCGGGTTTATCGATATGGATCCGTCAATGCTCAACGTCGCTGTCTCTAGAGCCAAAGATGCATTCTTGGTGTTTGGTGATTTGGATATCATTGAAGCTGCATCATCATCCTCTCCACGTGGATTACTCGCCAAGTATCTTTTCACTGACGAGCGAAATGAGCTTGAGTTTAGTATTGGTCAACGCCCAGATTTATTACAAATATGTGGTCATCCGAAACTGCTAACCAATGCCGAAGAGCACGATGCGTTCTTATCAAAACTGCTGAGTGAAGTACAACGAAAAATAGATATAGTCTCGCCTTGGTTACTGCTAGACAAACTGCAATCAACAGGGCAGTTAGAACTACTAAAAACAGCCCTGCACAAAGGTGTCCAGATAACCATACACACCGACAGACATTTCAATACCACGGTCGCAAATCACCCAGATAGCAATAAAGTAAAAGCGTTTCAACATTGCTGTGCAACCTTGGTACAGCTTGGTATCGTTATTAATGTGATAAATGGTGTTCATAGTAAGAGTGTTTTTGCTGATGATCGGTATATGGCCGTAGGGTCATTCAATTGGTTTAGTGCGAGCAGAAGCGGAAAATACGTCAATATCGAGACATCATTAATTTATGTCGGTGAGTTAGAGAAGGAGATCAAAACTCAACTAGACTTCTTAAATAGCCGAGGTAGTAACACAAACCAGCTGCCCGTGACGTAAACACAAAGTGTCACTCTTTTGTCCCGAAGTTACTCAAAATCATTTTCAGACAGTTAATTGCTAATTATTCTATTTTAATTAGCAATTATGAAGTAAGTGGCTGCCTCTAACATGAATTTTATTGGGGAAATTTGGAACTGGGAGAGCAAACGATTTTATGAGCAAAAAAGACTGAAAAGCAGTTGTTAAGTCGAACTCAGGTGGACGTTAGAACTTATTCGATTGAAGTTGTCTGATGTTGGATATCTCAACAGGGTTTTTGTTTCCAACTTTGATATATAAAAATTAGAGCCATTTTTGCTCACCCAAATGCTAGCGTTATTTTTGTTTCCGACTTTCCTCTAACCGAACTGTTCGTTACGAACCATAACTCAGGGTTCATAGACGATTTTCGTATCCAACTTTATTCAACATCTACATCTAGAAAAGCGTGAGCCTTCAACTCTTAATTTAATTTTTTATAGCTGGGCTCATATGCAAATGATTGAAAAGGCTTGATATCGATAATATGTCGAAATCAGGCCTTTTTGCTTTTCATGCTTAAGTTTGTATACGTCCTTTTAGCTTAGCTTTTTATCCTTTCGTCGCAATCGCTTCCCAATTCAGCTTACTTCACTTATGTAAATGGTTGTAAAGCAGCCGCTGGGTTCATATGTAACTCTTCTAAAGATTTAACACGTTAGCGAGGCACCATGGCTATTCCGTACTCACTGCTAGATTTAGCGCCTATTTCAGAAGGTTTTGGCGTAAAAGACGCATTAAATAACTCAACGCTGATGGCTAAGGAAGCTGAGCGTAGTGGTTATGAACGAGTGTGGTTAGCCGAGCACCACGGTATGCAAGGCGTAGCCAGTTCAGCGACCTCGGTAGTGTTAACGCATATTGCTAATGCTACCTCTACTATCAAAGTGGGTGCCGGTGGCATTATGCTGCCTAACCATGCGCCTTTGGTCATTGCTGAACAATTTGGCACCTTGGCTGAATTATTTCCCAATCGGATAGAGCTTGGACTAGGTCGCGCACCAGGTACTGATATGGCAACCGCACGAGCGCTTCGTCGTAACCTACAGAGCGATGTAGATAGCTATCCAGAAGATATTCGGGAACTTCAGCATTACCTTGGTACCCCGAAAGAAGGGCAGCCAATTGTTGCAGTGCCTGGGGCGAATACCCACGTACCTTTATGGTTACTTGGCTCAAGCTTGTACAGTGCACAGGTGGCGGCAAAAATGGGGCTGCCTTATTCATTTGCTTCCCACTTTGCGCCCGATGCCTTATTTGATGCTCTCCATGTGTACCGCAGTATGTTTCAACCTTCAGCGCAATTATCAACACCAAAAGCGATGGCGGGCGTAATGGTGGTGATTGCTGAAACTGACGAGGAGGCAGAATGGCTATTCACGTCGGTAAAACAGCAATTTATGAACATGCGACGTGGCCTTAACAAGCCGTTTGCCAAACCTATGCATAACTTCAACGAGTACTGCACGGCGACGGATGAAGCTATGCTATCAAGTGTATTGAGATATGCGTTAGTAGGCTCAAAGGAAACGGTAAAAACAAAGCTCAACAAGTTTATAGAAGCGACACAAATTGATGAAATTATTGTGTCTATACCAATTTACGACATAAATGCTCGATTGCTTAGCGTTAAGACTTTTGCGGAGTTAGCTGGCTAGGACGTGATATCACCAGTTCAGAACAATTGGCTATAACTTCTTCTATGCATTGCTGTCGAATAACCTTATGATACTACTTTAGTATTAATTTCTCGGGTAGTTATAGCAGGTCGTAGAGAATGACAAGGATCATAGCTTTCACTTTATATGCTTTTTTTTCATTGTCGCTGAGCACGGGCTTAGTAATGGCAAAAGAAGTTTATAACGTTGTTATAGTTGAGACTTTACCTGTTCCTATTGTTACCGAGTCACGCATTGAGTTTGAAAAAGAGTTGGCCCGTATTATGCCCAACCATGACATTAACGTGACGACCTACGACGCAGAGGGCTCCGAGCTTCGCGCAAGGGCAATACTCGCCGATTTAGCTAAAGAGCCTACCCCCGACTTAATGGTGTCGGTCGCTACGCTCGCTACCCGGGCGCTTAATGCGTCTAGCGAATTTCTTGAAGTACCAAAACTCTTTATGGCGGTTTCTTCACCTGTTGAAGAAGGTATTGTGCCGGCAATTGGCGCAAGCAGCGATCGCAATATAACAGGTGAGTCACACGTACTCGACGCAAAAGTAAAGCTGGATATGCTGGAGGGGGTGCTTAGAGCCTCTGATCAAAATAAGCCTTTAACCATTGGGCTAATTCACTCAATGTATCCATCTTCAAGCAACTTGGTAAATCAACTGCTTGCGCTTAACGGAAACTATAAGCACATTAATTTGGTCGCTGTCAGCACCCCTTATTTAGAGGGCGATGAAGGGCTCGTGGCGATGACCGATAATATTGTTGAAAAATTGCAGCAAAGCGAAGACAAATTAGACGGCTATTGGCTCTCTTCAGGGCCACTCGCTGAAGCAAATGGACTGGTGGCTAAAGTAAAAGAAAGAACAGGTTTATTCCCTTTATTTGCAGAGAGTATTTCATCTGTGAAAGAGGGGGCGCTCATTGGGGTCGTATCCGAGCCAGTTAGTATAGGGAAATCAGCGGCAAGAAAAGCAAAGTTAATACTTGAGAACAGTTCGGCGAAAGATATGCCTGTTGGAAAAATGGATACGTATACGGTGGCAGTAAATGTTTCTACAGCAATAAAACTACAGCTACCGATCCCTTCAAATTACCTCAAACTCGCGAAAAAACATGTATATCAGTAGGGTCAAATAAAAAGTTAATATGCGGATTAAAACGAAACTATTGATGATATACATTCCAATATTGCTAATTGGAATGGCAGTGACAGGCTACTGGGCTTACTTAACAGCCTATGATTCAGTTCGTGAACGAGAGTATCAGCTTCTTACTCAAACACTCACATTGAACGTAATGGAAATCATAAACGAACGACGTGAATTGCTTATTGAGTCAGGTCTTGAAAACGTGCCTGTGTTCAGGGATGCCTATCAAAAAGAGGTATTTGAAGAGCTAAAGTCCTTACAGCAGGCAACCAACCGACACTTTGCGATAAGTGATAGAAGTACCGAAACCCTTGTTTTTAGCACGATGAAGGCCCCTGTATCGCTAAATGTCGAGGGCGCCAGCATGGCCACCATTGCCAATCGCACCGTGGCGTTTGGAGAGTCTAACGTTAATGACATAGATGTACTTTTTGCGTGTTCAGAATTCAATCCGTGGAACTGGAAGGTGACGGTTTTACAGCCAGCTGAACCTTTGCAGTCTTCTTTGTTTACTATAGCGTGGCTCACTGTTCTCGTTACGCTGTTTGCCGTTGTCACTGTAAGCCTTCTTATGGGGCGCGTAACCCAGATTTTAGTTGTATCGCCCATTGAAAAAATTAAGTCGGCCGCTAGCCGAATTGCAGTAGACCATAAAAAGGTCACCATCGATTTACAGCAAAACGATGAACTCGGAGGCCTTGCGCGGGATGTTGAGGCAATGTCTGGTGAAATAGAGCAGTATGTCGCTCAAGCGCAGCAGGCGAATAGAGCAAAAACCGATTTTCTTGCTGTGATGAGTCACGAGATTCGTACTCCACTAAACGGCATTCAGGGGTTAGCAGCATTGCTGTTAGAAACGCCGCTTTCAGATAAGCAACATCAATATGCAAGTGATTTGAAGTCTTCGGCATCTATTCTTGCAACGGTCATAAACGATGTACTGGATTTGTCTAAAATTGAGTCTGGTATGTCGGAAGTGGACGTTACTGAGTTTGACCTCAATGTTATGCTTAACGAACTCATCACGTTACTTGGGACTAATGCCAGCAGTAACAATACCCGTTTGGTATATACAAGTAAGAACCTTGAGTCTGTGGCGGTAACGAGTGATATCACCAAGCTTCGTCAAATTATTATTAATCTTGTAAGTAATGCCATCAAGTTTACGCATAAAGGTACGGTGAGGATTACCGCAAAGCTTAAGCAGCCGTCAACGGAAACTGTGGGTGAGAACCGTTTGGTTATTGCGGTAAAAGATAGTGGTATTGGCATCGAGCCGGATAGGTTAGAACACATTTTTGATAAGTTCACACAATCTGATTCATCGATTACCCGAGAATACGGGGGGACAGGTCTTGGGCTTGCCATAGCAAGACAGCTTGCTCAGCTACTAGGTGGCGACATCAAAGTCGTAAGCAAGGTAGGCGAAGGCTCGTGTTTTACCGTTACAGCCAATGTACAGTCTCGCTTAAAAGTTGAGTCTTCAACTGATTCCGTGTTGGTAAAGAAGGCTCGTGATGCAAGCTTGCCATCGGGATTGAAAATCTTACTGGCAGAAGATAACGCGATCAATGCAGTAGTAGCACAAGCGCTTCTAGAGCAACTCAATTGTATTGTAGAGCACGTTGACAATGGGCTGAAAGCGGCTGCACGGGTTGAAGAAGGTGGCATTGACGTAGTCTTTATGGATATTCACATGCCAGTTATGGATGGGATAGAAGCCACGAAGCGCATTCGCAAATTAAATGGCGACTTGGGCAAAACGCCGGTGATAGGTTTGACTGCAGAAGCGTTCAAAGAGCGCCATATAGTATTTAAGCAGGCAGGAATGGACGATATTGTAACCAAACCTGTTACTGTTGAAGCGTTACAAGAAAGCTTGGTAAAACTGGCGATTAAGCAAGAAGTCACTGATAATAAGTAGAGTTACTGAGTGTCTTTGTAGATTCCATAAGTGAATGAACGCTTAATGAATAGAGCGCTTAGGTCTGCATTCAATCTTGATGCATAGGATGGCGTGTGCGTTTTAATAAACCAAGTGAATTGAGGCGTCTGCGAATTGCGCTCATAATCGGCGCTGTACTCGTGCTCGTCTTCATGGCCGCTGACTTGTTGTTATTGCCAAGCTCCATGTACCAATTGTACATTTTTGACCGTTTACTTATCCAATTTCCAATCATACTTACAGTCATAGCAATATCCTATTGGCGCAAGTTTATTCAACACAGGGCTATTGTCTTTGCAACGTTGCTTGTCGCTCTTTCATACAGCAATTATTGGCTCATTTGGGTATGTTGGACTGAGCATGATTTTATTTTTCCCTACGAGGGGACTATCTTATATGCCTTCTTTTGTGTTTTTGCGCTCGGTATTCCCTTTAAACTGGCGATAACCGTTAACCTCATTAATATCCTGGGTTTCCTTGGCCTAATGTGGGTAGCGCCTGTTTACGGCGATAGAGTGCCAATTTCTGCGGCATTCGTATCGGGGTCGCTATTTATTTGTGTATATGCTCGCTACCGTTTAGACCGAAGTGTGCAAATGCTAAAACAAACGAACGATAGACTGCTCAAGCTAAGTAAATACGACCCGCTCTCTGACTTACTGAATCGACGTGCTTTAAGAGAGCAAAGCGAAAAACTGTTGGCATTAAGTAAACGGCATAAGGTTTCAATGGCAGTATTGATGCTCGACTTGGACGATTTCAAAAAGTACAACGATGCTTTTGGCCATCAGCAGGGTGATGAAGCAATAAAAATACAGGCGCGCATCATGAAGCAGGTATTTAAGCGGGAAACCGATATACTGGGGCGATATGGCGGCGAAGAGTTTATTATCGTGCTAAGCGATATCAAAAAAGACCAAGTGGCGAAGCACTGTCAGGCGCTTTTAAATGAATGGGAAGAAGCAGCGTTGCAACACGCACAAGATGCGAAGCACCCGCTTGTAAGTTGTTCGATTGGTGTGGTGTTTGCGAAGTCTGTTAATAATTGCTCCATCGACTGGCTTATTGATGAAGCGGATAAAGCGCTTTATGACGCTAAGGAAAGAGGTAAAGCCCAGTTCGTGTTAAAAGAGGCCTAGTTTTACAGAATGAGGGGCGAAACGACGTGCGCCACGCCCACCAATTCTATTGCCCGTGCTTACTACAGTTTTACAATCATTTTGCCGGTATTTTTACCTTCAAAAAGCATGTTTAAGCCTTTCTCAGCATTTTCTAAACCTTCTATCGTATGTGCGCGGTACTTAATTTTACCTTGCTGTACGTAGGGCGTGAGCTTTTGTAATAGCTGAGGAATTTCACCCCAGTGATCAGGCATAGCAAACCCGCGAATATTGATACGTTTTTTAATTAATGGGATCCAGTTTGGACCCGGTGAAGGTTCTTCGGACTGATAATCAGCAATCATGCCGCACACAACAATACGGCCATGAGCGTTCATTCTGTTAAAGATGTGATGTTGAATAGGGCCGCCCGTGTTTTCAAAGAAAACATCAATTTTATCAGGAGTCAGTTCGGCTAGCTTTTCTTCCAGATCATCTTTCTTGTAGTTAACCGCGCCGTCAAAGCCTAACTCATTTACAATCCAGTCCGCTTTTTCATCACTACCGACTACACCTATAACACGTAAGCCGTCAGCTTTTGCAAGCTGTCCTACCATCGAACCAACCGAGCCTGCTGCTCCTGTAACTATAAGTGTTTCGCCTTCTTTAGGCTCGCCAAAATTATAAAGCCCTGTGGTGGCAGTTAAACCCGGCAATGCAAACACACATAGCGCCATTTCTTCTGTCACACCATCCTGTAGCTTATTGAATCCAGAACCGTCACTGAGTACATACTCGCTCCAGCCTGTCATACCCATAACTTTATCGCCAACAGAGAAATCAGAGTTTTTCGACTCTACAACTTCACCCACGCCGCTCGAACGCATTACATCGCCAAGTTCTACTGGAGGAATATAGCTTTCTCTGTCTTCGCTCATCCAACCAAGCATTGCGGGGTCTAACGACATGTGCGTTTGCTTTATCAGAATTTGCCCGTCCTTCACAGAAGGAACGTCTAACTCTTTGGTTTCAAAAAGGTGAGGGCCAATCTTCTGGTCGTTGGGACGTTGAACCAGCGTTATTGCTTTGTACGTTGACATTGTATCCTCCAGTAACAATTAAAAAGTGTCTGCCTTCTTGGCATGTTAAGTTACACCGCCGCAGTTTTTTGGCGCTATCACTTACTTAGTAAAAGGTGGGGCTTGCTGGAACTAACTCAACCGATCAAGCCACTTTTCTATGAATTTGAATTAAATATTAGATTAGTTCCAATGGTTGATAGTGATAATTGCAAAAAACTATTAACAATATTGTGATCTTGTATTAACTGTGAGTTTTCAATTTTGTTTATAAATGCGGCGAAAGTGTCGCTATAATTGTAAAAAATGCGATAAAAGTGCGTAAATAACGTTTACTTGCATTGAACAAAACTATCCAGATCCGTAGAATGCCTGCTGCAATTTTCCTCTATTACAATGAGTATCTTATGAAGCAACAGTTTTCTTTACGTGCCTCAGTTTGCCTAGCGCTTGCTACTTTAGCCTCTTCTTCAGCGCTGGCAGCTGGTTTCCAAGTCAATGAACACAGCGCAAACGGTCTAGGCCGCGCAATGGCTGGTCAGGCGGCAAAGCCAGAGAATGCATCGATTTTAGCGACCAACCCTGCGGCAATTGGTGTATTTAAAGAAGCTGAATTCAGTGCATCGGCAAGCTTTATCGACCCGAATGTAGATATCAATGGTGCGGTTACCTATAACCTCGGCGGCAACATCGTCGGCGGCGGTGCAGCGCAAGAAGACAACATCGCTGATACAGCAATTGTTCCTGGTTTCTTCTATGTCTCGCCTATCAACGATAAACTTTCTGCAGGTGTTGGAGTTTTCACTACTTATGGTCTTCGTTCAGATTACTCAGATGACTTCGGAGCCCTTCATTTTGCCGACACAGCAGAAGTGAAAACTGTAACGGTGAACCCAGCTGTTTCATATAAAGTAAACAAGCAACTTATGGTTGGCTTTGGTTTGAATATTACATATGCGGAAGCCGAAATTGGCTCTGGCGTTTCAAACACCCTTGTTGACACCTTGGTTGATTTAGCGCCAAGCGCTGAGGCACTTGGCGTTACCTTGCCACAACTTACGGCTGGTAATTCGTTGTTTAGCATGGAAGGTGATGATATTGGCTTCGGTTGGAACGCCGGTGTTTTCTGGCAGCCAACTGACATGACTAATATCGCGCTTTCATACCGTGCTGAAACAAAATTAGAGCTTGAAGGTGCAGTATCTTCAGAAACGCCTATTTTTCCTATTAATCTTAACCAGCCTGGTAGCCTTGACTTGAATCTTGCTGCTATTACTGAATTAGCGGTTGACCAGAAAATCGATAACCAATGGTCTGTGCAAGCGAGCTTAACGTTTACCGATTGGAGTACGTTCGAAAAGCTTGAAGCCAACCTAGAAGATGACGTTGACTTCTTAATAAAAGAAGAAAACTTCGATGACTCATGGCGCGCAGCGCTTGGTGTTACCTACATTCTAAACGATGAAATTACCCTTCGTGCTGGCTATGCTTACGACGATGGAGTGGTTTCGGTAGAGAACCGCTCGCTGAGTATTCCAGATACTGACCGTCACTGGTTCTCTGGTGGTATGACTTACACCATGAGTGAAGACACTTCAATTGATGTGGCTTACGTATTTATTGATGGCCGTGAAGCAAACATCAATAAAGACAGAACTATTTTGAGCAACGTTCTTCCTGGTACAGACTTCACCACTAACTTCACAGGTACACAGTCTGCGACTGCTCATATTCTTAGTGTTCAGCTTAATACACGTTTCTAATTAGAAACGTTGTTCATAAAAATGGCAGCTTGAACGCTGCCATTTTTGTTTGAGCTATCAGGCTAACCCTTGCAATAGCTTATCGAAGTAATTAAAACTGATGCTTAAATTTGCGCAAACAAGTCTTGTAGACAAGTAATTGCAGCACTGATTTTTGCAGGCATTAAATCTCGCTTTGGCGTTACTGCATACACCGTGTAATCAGGCAGCGTCCAATCAGCAAAGAGTTGTTTCATATCGCCAGATTTCAAAAGATGCCTCACTTCTGGTTCTGGCAGTACTGCATAACCTAATCCATCTTGAGTGAGCTTAATCAGCGTTTGCATCGAGTTTACATCAATACGCTGTGTATCGAGTTCATAGTCGCCATTGTCTTTGTGAACCATCACGTAATCTTCGATATGTCGATGAGCAATATAAGCGTGACTAACGAGTTGCTCAGGGTTTGAAAGATTAGTGTTCGCTAACGGATGCTCTGCAGATACGCATAAAATACGCTTCCACGTAGCTAGCTCTAAACTACTGAAATTAGTGTCAGAAACAGGGGCGAAGCAAAGAACTAGATCGGCGCTTGACGCAATAATATCTTTGGGTTCATCGGTGACGGTAAGCGAGATGGTTATTTTCGGAAATTCTTCGCAAAGCTTCTTCAGCGGCTCACTGAGCAGACCGCCACCAAAACCTTCTGGCGCAATAATATTGATTTTACCAGTAGGGTCGTCTTGAAGGCTTTCTATCTTTTGCTGGGCAAGTTCTGCGGTTTGCAGCATTTTCTTGCTAGTCTCGTAGTAGATGCGCCCCGCTTCGGTTAGGCTCAAACTTCGCGTATTTCTATTGAACAGGCTAAGGCCAATATCATGCTCTAGCTTTCTTAATTGCTGGCTAATTGCAGAGACCGTCATGTGAAGTTCTCGCGCGGCGACACTCATGCTTCCGCTGTCTGTTACTGCGGTAAATACCTGAAGGGAGCGAAGTAATTTAGTATTCATGGCGCAGTTTAATCCTTTCGATTGGCCGTAAACTTATGAGTGAACATTTGTAGCAAATTAACGATATAAGAGGGCGAATTCTATCTTATTTAATGGTTAATGATCGTTTTTACGTAAGTTTTTACTCAAAACTTACGTTTAAAACTTCAGCGCTTCACAGCGAAGTAAGCAATAACACTCCACATAACAAAGAGGCGGGTTCAGACAATAAACCCGCTTATCTGCCCGGCCTTTTACTTATTCTATAATCACCAGTTTTTAATTGTGGGCAGTAATATTATCGAATGGTCCTGACCATGTTAATAGTGTTTGTTGCTAGCTTTACTTCAACGAGGAAAACGATAAGTGCACTGATTAGAAACATCATTGCCAAAATGAACAAAACAATAACGGGTGTTTTAAGATCAACCACCCAAAGCGATCCTGAGAACAAGGCCATGATCACGGTGCACACTAAGAGCGCTGAAGCTACACAAAGGCCAATAGCCCAGTTAATGACTTTCACCCTGCGCCACAGTACTTTAATTTCTTTTTTAGAGCGGTCTACAATGTGTGGGTCTGACAGGGTATGAATTTGTCGCTCTGCCACTCTGACCCGGTCAGATATGCGCCCCAATCGCGAAGACATGACGTTAAGAAAACCCGCAATACCGGTAAGCAAAAACACAGGCGCCACGGCAAATTCGATAAGTTGTGAAAGGCTAGGTATAAGTGTGTCCAACAATTTCTCCAGTCAGCTAGGCAAATTAAAATTGATAAGAGTTAACAAACGTTTTTGCCTCTGCCCAATCGTAAAGTCATATGAAAGTTTCATTTCAATGCACTTGTTGAAGAACAGCTTATGTAGAGGCAAACCAATTATCGAAAATTAAAGTAAAAGCAAAGTGTAAGCCAATGCTTATACCAGATAACGGCTGCTAAACTTAACACTTTGCCTAAGTTTAGTGCTTTTTAACTCACTCACGGCTTGATTCACAGTAGAATAGTGTTTCTGACTTACGACACATCTCTTTTGCATAAGGATTCATAATGCGCGTTTTCCCTCTGTTTTCCCTGTCATTGTTAACTATTTCTCTCTTACCAATGTTAGCAGGGGCGCAGGAGATGTCAGATGTAGAAAGAATAGAAACCACGTCTTCTCGTATTCAAGGAAAAGTGAATGCCTCTGGTTACGCTGTTTCTTCAGTTTCAGAAGAAACATTATCACTGCTCTCTTTTCAGCACATCCAAGAGTCGCTTAACTACATTGCTGGTGCTGGCGTTCAGCGAGGAAATGGGCAAGAGTATTTACCTGCCCTTCGCTCGCCTGTTCTTACGGGTGCTGGCGCCTGCGGAGGAATATTAGCAGCAGAAGACGGAATACCCCTGCGTGCTGCGGGTTTTTGTAATATTAATGAACTGTTTGAAGCCCATGGCGAGATGGCACAGCGTATTGACGTCATCAAAGGGCCAGCTTCTGCGTTATATGGTTCAAATGCAATTCACGGAGTTATTAACGTCATCACCCCAGATACAACACAAGGTGATGGAATACTGGGGTTTGATTATGGCTCATACGGTTTTCATCGAGTTAAGCTTCAGGAAGGAAAGGATTTTGGCGGCAGTGGCGTAGGTATAGCGGCTAGCTTAACCCGTGATACGGGCTACAGAGATGACGAAGGTGTCGACCAGGAAAAAGTGTCTTTACGTCATAGATTAGAGTGGGATAACACCATTATCACCAGCGGGATGACATATACACACTTAGATCTGGAAACGGCGGGCTATATAGAGGGGTTTGAAAGCTATAAAGATACGCAGATAGCACGAAGTAATCCCAACCCCGAAGCGTTTAGAAACGCTCGAAGTTTTAGGCTATGGAGCAAATTCGATACAACGTTTGAGGGAGGTCATGCACTATCAGTGACCCCCTACATACGTAATCAAGATATGCGTTTTCGCATGCACTTTTTACCGGGAAAACCCCTTGAAGAGAACGCCCAAAAGGGCGTGGGCGTGTTGTCACAGTTTAACTATGTGGTAAACGACAGGATATCGTTAGATGTTGGCGTTGATGCTGAATACACAGAGGGGGAATTGACGCAATCTCAACAAGGCCCTACCGAAGGCTCGGCCTTTTTAGTTGAAACCATACCGGCCGGTAAACACTACGATTATGACGTTGATGCAACGTTGCTCGCGCCGTTTTTTGCGTTGAATTGGCAGGATGATAAGTGGGCTATTCAGTTAGGCGGACGCTTTGAAACTATGCGGTACGACTACGCCAATAACATGAACACAGGTCGTGTACGAGAAAATGGAACTGAATGTGGATTTGGTGGCTGCCGCTATTCTCGACCGGCAGACAGTGAAAATGATTATAACAATTTCAGCCCTAAGCTCTCATTGCGCTATCAGCTTAGCCCCCAAATTCAACTTTTCGGTGGGGTAGCCCGCGGCTATCGCGCGCCCCAAGCTACTGAACTCTATCGTTTACAGCGTGCTCAAACGGTGACCGAGCTTGAATCAGTCACGGCTGATAACGTTGAACTAGGTATTACGGGTTCATTACTTTCAGGTGGCTATACGCTGTCGTTTTATAGCTTGGAAAAAGATAATGTAATTTATCGCGATAGCGACTTTTTTAACGTTAGCAACGGAGAGACGTGGCACCGAGGTGTTGAACTCACTTTTGACCAGCAACTGAGTGACGTTTTACGCGTTGATTTTGCAGGCACTTATGCAAGGCATACTTACGAGCACAGTCAACTTTCAGGTGAGCTGGACATTAAGGGCAACGACATTGATACGGCACCTAAAGTTTTATTCAATACCCGTTTAAGCTATGACGTTACAGAGGAAATACAGGCTCAGTTGGAATGGCAACATGTGTCTAGCTACTATACCGACGCTGAAAATCTCAATGAGTATGATGGTCATGACTTGGTTCATGGTCGAATAAGCTGGGATGTAACAAATAGCATTACCCTATATGCGCGCATCAACAATATGCTAGATACTGAGTACGCCGAACGCGCTGACTACACGAGTTTTTCTGGCCCGCGTTACTTCCCTGGCAGACCCCGTAATTTTATGCTTTCCGCATCGTTTATTCTGTAAAGAAAATAAAAACTCCTGATAATTATCTATGCGGACTGGTATAACTATTAATCTTGAAAATACAGGCTATGGACGCGATTTGCTTGTGCATAATGGGCGACGGGCGTAGTCTGTAATAATCAGCATGGGTCGCAGTTACGCCATGTATAGCGCTTTTTCTCTTAACGAAGCAGGCGATATACGTGGAATGATTGTTAATAGGTATACCCATGCAAAAAATAGTAATTGTTGGTGGCGGTGCTGGTGGTCTTGAATTAGCCAGTCGCTTAAGCCGCACCCTCGGGAGAAAAAAGCAAGCCGAAATCACCCTCGTCGACCGAAGTCGAACCCATATTTGGAAGCCGCTACTTCATGAGGTAGCCGCCGGTGTTATAGATAAGCATTCAGACGGTGTGGACTATGCAATCCATGCTGCAGCTCATCATTACCGTTTTCAGCTTGGTGAAATGTGTTCACTTAATGCGAATGAAAAAACCATAACCTTGTTGCCATTGATTGACGAAGAGGGTACGCAGGTCCTACCTGAGCGTGAAATTCATTATGACCAGCTGGTACTGGCCATTGGAAGTGTAAGCAACGATTTTGGTACACCGGGCGTAGCAGACTACTGCTATTTTCTCGACTCTCTAAAGCAAGCCGAGCGCTTTCACCGCGCGCTGCTCAATCAGCTTATTCGCATAAACCAGCAAGAAGACAAAGATGCAAGAATTGATGTTGCCATTGTGGGAGCGGGTGCCACGGGGACTGAACTTGCTGCTCAACTTCACCATGTGGCTAACTTGTCGAAAGCCTATGGAATGCCTGATATGTCTGCATCACGATTGAAAATTACGATCGTAGAGGCCGGCGAGCGTATATTACCTGCATTGCCCGAGCGCATTGCTAATTCAGCCAGAAAAGCGCTACACAAGTTGGGTGTAGATATAAAAGAGCAAACCATGGTGGCTGAGGCAGATTCAAATGGATTAATCACCAAGGACGGCAGCCGTATTGATGCCGATCTAATGGTGTGGGCTGCGGGTGTTAAAGCACCAGACTTCATTACAAAATTAGATCTGTTTGAAACTAATCGCGCCAATCAAATTTTGGTTGATAAGCAACTGCGAAGCTCTACGCACAAAAATATATGGGTGCTAGGCGATTGCTGCGGCTTTCAGCAAGACAATGGTAAATGGGTGCCACCCCGTGCCCAGTCGGCACATCAAATGGCCGATATCGTCGCTCATAACATAACGTCGTTATTTAACCAGAAAGAGGCCAAAGATTTCACGTATCAAGATTATGGCTCGCTGGTTCATTTAAGTAAGTACAGTACGGTAGGAAGCTTAATGGGCTCGCTATCAAATAGTAGTATGTTTATTGAGGGGCGATTAGCCAAGCTAGTTTATGTCTCTTTGTATAACATGCATCAGTTTGCGGTTCACGGAAAAATGAAAGGGGCGCTTAAGCTAATTGTGAAAAAGTTGAGTCAGGCAATAAGCCCGAAACTGAAACTTCACTAGTCTCTATATAACGAAAAGCCCTTCAAATAAGACGCCTCCCAAAGACCGAATAGTTGAGGTCTTAGGGAGGCGCTTTGTAAACGGTTTTTCGTTTACGTCAAAAAATATCTGCACGCTCTATTACTGCTTCACACCTTCAACGTGAAGCTCGAGTTCCACGGTTTGAGACGCTGGCCCTAAGTCGTAATCGATACCATAGTCTTTAAGGGCAATTGTAGTAGTACCCATGAAGCCCGCGCGATAGCCTCCCCATGGATCTTTGCCTTCACCAATTTTCTTGGCTTCAATAGTAATTGGCTTAGTTACACCATGTAATGTGAAATCGCCCATCACATCCATCATGCCATTGCCTTTATCAACAATCTTTGTACTTACAAATTTTGCTTGGGGAAAATCGTCCACATTTAAAAAGTCATCGCTTTTCAGGTGCTTGTCACGTTCTGCATGGTTTGAATCGATACTGTCTGTATCAATGGTTACCATAATTTTTGCTGCACTTGGTGCGCTATCATCGTAGCTAAAGTTGCCTTTGAAATCGTTAAAGCGACCCGTTAGCCATGAGTAACCTAAATGCTGAATTTTAAAATTGATAGATGCATGTGCGCCCTTACTATCAATCACATAATCCGCGGCCTGAGCAGTGCTTAAAGATAGCGCAGCGGCTAGTGCAAGTGTTAACTTCTTCATAATTTCTCCTTTTCCTTAATGTCATCGAAGCCGTAACATCTGCTTCATTGTGTCGTCTTTGTTTATGAAATGGTGCTTTAAGGCTGCAAGCATGTGTATCACTGACATTGTTATCACTGACCATGCAATATAAAAATGTGCATCTCCGGCACGATCTTCTTGGTTGTTAAATAGCTCGCCAACGGCAGGAACTGCAAACCAGTTAAATACATCGATGGCTCTTCCGTCGGCGGTTGAAATCAAATAGCCACTGGCAAACAGCGCAATCATTAACGTGTATAGAAGCGTATGGCCAAGATGACTAAGCTTCTTTTCTGTGGCAGTGCCTAATGAAGGAGGACGTGAAGTAAAAGCCCGAGTAGCTAACCGAAGAACAGTAACCGCTAGCAACAGCAAGCCAACACTTTTATGCCAATGAGGAGCGGTTTTATACCAGTCGCTGTAATAAGTAAGGTCTACCATCCACAAGCCCGATGCAAACATGCCAATAACAGCAAATGCGGTTATCCAATGAAGAAACACAACAAGTCGGGGCCACCTAGATTTCATTTCGTTTCCATATAACGAGTGTTAACGCTAGTGTAATTTCAATTTCTTCGACCAAACATCACTTTTAATGAGAGCATTTGTTCTTTTTTATAGAATAAAGAATGGCGTAAGCGACCACAGCGACGGTTCATAATTTACTAAATTCAGATTATGTGTCGTTTAATGGAGGATAAAATGCGCCAAGTGCCTCTATTAAACGTGCAAAATACACTTATAGTTTAAATAGGGAGCCACAAAGGTGGCTGACCACCCAAAGAATTAGTCTTTACAGTTGAGGTTTCACGCTTTGCGCGTTTCATACGTTTTGTTGGCAGTCATATTGCCAGCGCTATTTTCATCACTGGTTACCGTCTCTGCATTGGGAGAGAGCCGAGGTGTGCAAAATAGTGCCAACGAGCTCAGCAAAACCACAGCACTAGCAACCCTTGCTGAAGAGTGGGAACGGTCAGTTCATGATGTTGATGACGACCTGGATGACGGTTTAGCGTCTCTCCACGTTAATGTTGGTGTAGAAAAGTATATTTTTTGCACTGGCAATATAGCTGAGGCAAAATCTTACGCTAAGCTGCGCGCTAATATCATCAGAGGACCACCTTCTTATACTTAATCACTTTAAAAACCATATTTTTTATTTTTGATTAGGAGAGAAGGTATGCACGCCTTAAATCTATATAAAACCGAAGCTATCGACACGTTGGCATGGCCGGTTGTTGAAAACACCATTACTCTAAACTCGTCTGCAATGGCGGTATTTACGGACTTCAAGCAACACTTGCCGCACGTTATCGATGCGCGTACCCCGGCAACAAAAGTTGAGTCTATTATGCGTCAATCTCATGTGCGAATGATGCTGGTGGTTAACAGTCATAATCGTTTCATTGGTATTGTTACAAGTCATGACGTTAGTGAGCAAAGCATTATCCAGCGTTTAAGTGAGCTTAAAATAAAGCGCGATGAATTGACTGTTTATGACTTTATGCGGCCGAAGACCTCTTTAATGTCTTTTGACTTTACCGAACTGACTCACTCATCGGTGGGTGATGTGATTGAAACGTTGAAAGACTACGGCCAGCATCACTGCCTTGTTATGGACAGAGATAGTCACGAAATCCGCGGCGTCATCAGCGTTAGTGACATTGCTAGAGAGCTGCGCGTTCCGCTTGATATTCAGGGGCGCCCGACCTTTGCAGAACTCATCACTATTCTCGCTGCTTAATTTTTAATTCCGCCAATTTTGAACCATACTTTTACTGCGCATTGTCATAAAGCAATGCGCAGTGAAAAGCTTACACAGGCGTATGCCTATGGATGATCTAAATATCGTTATAGAAGGCTAGATGGTTTTATGCAGTATGCTCACGGCGAATTTATTGTTACTCGATGTGGAAGCGCGATTGTTACGCAGGCTTATGGTCCTTGGAATAGAGAGTGCGTCACACTTTTCGCAAAGGAATATCGCGAGAAAGCTGAGAGCCTATTTGGTCAGACATGGTGTAATATCGTTTGCTTATCTGGGGAGTCCTTACTTGTTCCTGATGCCGAGGCTTCGTTGCGAGAGCGCACGGCTGCTATGCATCCACTCGGCCTTACTCACGTTGCTCTGGTGATGGGAGATTCCAGCGCTAAAGCGACCACCAAAGCTCAACTGAAGCGGGTTTATCGAGACCTTAATATCGACACAATTTTTGTAGATTTTATTGCTCAAGCTGTGGAATGGCTAACAGACAAAGGGTTTTCAATCGAACATGAGAATATGTCTGAACACTTGGAAAAAGTGGCATTAAAATGAAAGAGTAAAAGTGGTACGCATTTCGCAACTAGTTAACACATCAACGTAATATTGTGCATTGAAACGAGGCGATACCATGAACAGATCACTATTTCCAACCAGTGTTGTGACCAAAGCATTTACTTGGGCATACCAAGAACTGGGTTTAAGTATTAAGCAAGCCTCTGAAATATTAGGTATTTCCCCATCTTCTCTTGCTCAAACTACATTACTAGGGTTTGAAAGCGGAACCATAGAGTATCGGAAACAGCTTGCGTTCATTCGTATGTATCATTTACTCATCACGCTGTCAGAAGGGGATACTGACCAAATGCGGGTGTGGTTCACCAGCTACAATGTAAGCCTTGAGATGTCACCATTGAAGATGTGTAAAGAGTATGACGGTGTAGAACGAGTTGCTGACCAACTTCGCAAATTAAAGCAATCTTGTTCAGGACGCCAGAGTGCACTTGCTACCGTTGAATTTGCCCATCAAGAACGAAAAGTTAGAACAGGCGCAAGAGTTCACTAGATTTCCCGATATTTAAATGACATCGTTAGAATCGATATCGCAGATAAAATCTGCACAAGCCTGAACTTGAGTTATTGGGATCATGTGGCCCGCATTAGGAATAATATCGCTTTTAGCATTAGGGATTGCATTTGTAACGGCGTTCATATGGTCAGTAGGCTTTAATATCTCATCATTTTCACCATACAGTACGCCTACTGGGCAAGTGATTTCGCTGTATCTAGACTGTTGTCTGAACAAACTGCCCTGCGCAGATACTGTATCCCTACTACCTTCATAGAAGCTGCGTGAATGAAGCGCCAAAATACCTCCACCTTCTACTGAAAAAGAAGGCGGAACAGCCTCAGGATGGAATATTTGCGCAAGTTGCTTTCGGCCGAATCTTGCTCTTAGCGGGCTAGCGATGGTTTTTGAGACGCTCTTACGCACAAACTCGTTAGGTATGTAAAGCACGGACAATGGGCCTGCACCGCCTTTTAAAGGAGTAGTAAGCGGGCATAAAAGCGATATTGAAGCAATTTTTTCAGGCGCATCGATAGCCATTCGAAGCGCAATCCCTCCACCCATTGAATGTCCGGCAATACTAGCGTTTGTAATGTTTTCTTTCTCCATCCACTCTAAAATCATCTTACTTTGCTGTTCAAAACTTGCAGAGGTGCGTTTGTAACGTGTGGAGAATCCGCTTCCTGGCCGGTCAATAAAGTAAACCGTATAGCGGTGAGCAAGCGTTTTTGCTAACGCATTAAAATTGTTACTATTGCCTAGTAAACCGTGAATAAGTATCAGGGCAGGCCCATTACCTTGTTTTTGCCAATGAATAATTCCACCTGATACAGGAGTAAGTTTTCCCGCCGGTGTGAATGCTGATTCAATATTGTTGTCCATTTTTGAAGTAAACCAAATTAGTCCAACAATGATACAAATCAAGAGTACCAGAACAACAATCATCGAGCGCTTCCTATGTGGAGTGAAATTTAACCTAGCGGTTAACGCAATAATGGTCAAGTAAGCCTTGGTGATAATGATTTATAGCGTAGATGCATACGGTTGCACGTAGCTATATAAAGCGAGCGATAATTAGGAACTAAGATGGAATTACAAATAACGCGAAGTATCACAATAGATGATAGTGAAGCGGATTTACAGGCTATTCGAGCCCAAGGCAGTGGAGGGCAGAATGTCAATAAAGTGAGCAGTGCCATCCATTTACGATTTGATATTTACGGTTCTTCTTTACCTGAAAGATTGAAAGAGAAGTTACTTCAGTTAAACGACAAGCGTGTTACCAATGAGGGTGTGTTTGTATTAAAAGCTCAGAATTACCGCACACAGGAACAAAATAGAGAAGATGCGTTGGCGCGACTTGTCGCTTGGATAAAAGCAGCAACGATTGAGCAAAAGCCGCGTATAAAAACCAAGGTAAGCCGAGCGGCAAAAGCACGTCGGGTTGATGTAAAAAAACAACAGGGCGTTAAAAAATCTATGCGTAAGAAAGTGGAATTTTAATCAAAACTAATCTAAAGTATGAGGCTTATAAAAGGTCATTTCGCAAGACAACGGAAAATTCTTAAAACAACAAATGAATGTGTCTTGTGTTCATGCTAAATATTGGAACTTAGGGAAGCATAAAAAGTGACGCGTTCGAACGTAATTCCTATGGTGCTATTTGCAGCCATAGTGGTTTCGCTTGGGATTAACACACCGCAAGCCGCAAACGAGATCATCGCTCGTTTGTTCAATAAATCAATTTCAAATTCTGAACTTCAGCCATCACAGGCTGACGTCGATCGTTTTCAGTCTATTTTAACTGATAAGTCTGAAAAGGAAGTGCGGTCAATTCTCGCTCAGCGTGCATTGGGTAATAAAATTACAGAGTCTGTACTTTCTGACTTTGCTCATAAAAATGATATAGAGCCTGATGACGGAGAGGTTCAATCCGCTTATTCTGTTATCAAGCAGTGGACCGTTGAACTAGACGATAAAAGCGAGTTTAAAGGTGACGAACTTGAACGCTACCGTCTGGCCATGGCACACGGGATGGCGAAAAGCTGGAAAGTGTCCAAAGCATTGTATGACGCCTATGGCGGCGATGTAGTTTTTCAGCAAGATAACCCACTCACTCCGGTTGGGGCATACCAGCAGTTATTTGAACAGTATCGAGAAAAAGGTGAGTTTGTTATTTACGACCCAGCCTTTAAAGCGGCGTTTTGGAGTTCAGTTAAAATGAAATATGCCAAAACTTATGACCCGGAAAACATAGACTTCTCACTTCCTTGGTGGGAAAAGAGCATGACCGCTTCAGAAAAATAGTCAAAAAAGGCCCTGTTATTACAGGGCTTTTTTATTCTTTGCGAAAAAATAACTCCTCAGCGGAATAAAACCTTTCATCTAATCGTTATCTCAGTGTCCTTTATGAAAAACGGAGATAATCGGATGAAAAAGTTAAATATTGTAATTGCATTGGCTTTAGGTATCGCGTCAACGTCGGTGTTGGCTCAAGAAGCAACCTTTTCGGCTAATACTTCAGCTGATGCTTCAACGTCTACATCAGTTTCTCTAACAAACGGTGCAAACGCCCAAGCTGCAGCTCAATCAAGTATGCAGGCATCGGCACAGGGCGACACAGTCACTCAAAGCCAAATGTCTACCGAAAGTTCTGCTAATGCTAGTGGACAGCTATTGGCAAGCCAAACAGGCAATGACTTATCAAGCGGGCAAGAATTGAATCAAGCCCCTGAAGTCAATACCGAAGCCGATACCGAAGAAAGCACAGATCAAGCAGCGGCAAATGAAGTAGCACAAACGACTACTTTAAACGCTAACCTCTTCGCAAATAGCGCTCAACAGCTGTCTACAAACACAGCATCTTCACTGGTTTCTAATTCGCAGGCTTCCCTTGAAGGCGTTGTTTCAGCGACATCAGACACGGCGAATTCAATGACAGCATCGGTGGCAGGAACGCTTGCGGGTAATGTTTCTGGTTCAACTTCAGTTTTGTCGTCAGCATTAGGATCTGTTGAACCGAATACACAGCCAGAAGGTGAAGTGGAAAATTCTGCAGCAAGCACGGCTTCGGGAGCCGCTCAAAGTGCAGTAGAGGGAACCGTGGCCAACACAGTAACGGGTACGGTGACCAATACTGTAACTGGCACTGTTGCTATCGCCGTCGACGGGGTGATTGCTGCAACGGTAGCAAGCAATGTAGGCAGTACCGTCGAGAGCACGGTAGGAAATACGGTAGAGAGCACCGCGGAGAGCACGGTAGAGGCATCGGTTGCAAACACTGTGGAGAGCACAGTAAACGATAACGTTGCTTCAAATATCTCGGGTGCATTGGGCCTTTAACGTATGGACTTCAACGGTTAGGAGGAGGGAGAGCTCTCCCTCCTAACTTCCTCGCACAACCCATTCATAGTTGAAGACACCGATTTCACTTTCTCTGTAGTAGGTAGCAATAATGAAAACCCCACCATTTAAACGTTCACTCAAGAAAATTATTTTCGTCCAAGAGAGTCGCAAATACCTTGCTTTTGCTGCGGCTACCGCATTATTAGCAAGCAGTACAGCCTATGCAAGCAACAACAGTCAGTCAAAAGTAACTAATGATGCAAGAAGTACAGATGAAGAGAAGCAAGCGATCTCGTTTTCAGGTTCTGGTTACGTTGGCTATCGCCACGATAGTAACGTGAGTGTGAGTGAGCTCGACACAAATTCTAATGTGGACGACAGCGCCGTGCAGGCAGAAGCACAGTTAAGAGTTTCAGTGAAGCCAACGGATAATTGGAAAAACGAGCTCTCGATAAGTCAGGCAAATACTAAATATCAAACCCTCAACGAGTTTGATCTTGGCCTTACCACCTTTTCTGCAAGCACTAAGTATGCGTTAGACTTTGCAAAACTAGGTGCGCATTACTATCACGCCAGCGCTACGCTTGATGGGCGCGATTTTCTTACTTATCAACAATATGGTTTATCTGCGGGGAAACTGGTAGGACAGCGAGCTTATTTGCGCATTAGTAGCGACCTTATCGACAAGAAGTTTGAGAACAGGCCTGAGGACGCGCCAATTCGTGATAGTGAAGCTGTTGCCGTACGCAGTGACCTGTTTTACTTTTTTGAAGGGGAAGATTTTTTTCAAATTGCCCTTAAATACCAAAATGAAGATGCGCAGGGCAATGCGTTCGATTTTACAGGAAAGGGAATTGACCTTGCCTACACTTATCCATTTGCGGTGTTTAGTAAGCCGCTTGAGCTCAAGGTTGCTTACCAGCTAGATATGCGTGATTACGCTTCAGAACAAGATGGAGGTATAGGCAGGGAAGACGACAGGCACCTTGTCGAAATGAGCGTAGACTACGCCGTGTACGACCATGTAGATATAAGATTGTCTACCCAATACGGAGACTTTGCTTCTACAGTCGATGGAGCAAATTACCAAGAAACTATTGCCGAGTTAGGCATTAACGTTCATTTCTAGTGAACGTTAATGCCAATATGAATACGGCTGTATTTTAAGGCAGTACGCCGAAGCCGAACACCTTGTCCCGTCCGGGGCTACCAGCATCTAAAGCTATTTTCTGCATTTTTAATAAGGCGGCGTGTCTTTGCTGCTTTGTGCGGAAAAAGCAGGCGTACAGCGCAGTGGCACGAGGGGAGGCCATTGAGGTTCCTGTTTGCCTAACCGTTTTTCCATTAGGGTGTGCGGCATCAACCGATACGCCAAATGCAGCGAAATCCACATAGTCACCTTGGTTGGCCCACCTGTATATTGCATGTGATTTATCCACTGCGGTTATGCCAAGTGTCTCGGGGTAGGCTGCAGGGTATAAGGGTAAAGATGCTGGCCCTTCGTTACCTACAGCTGCAATGACTTGTATGCCGTTTGTGTCTAACTCTTGTATAACACGCGCTAAAATAGGATTGTCGGGCCCTGCAAGGCTCATGTTTATGGCATCAACCTGCTGTGATGCTAAATAGTTAAGGCCTTCAATTAACGACATCAGTGTTGCACCTTGGCTAACACTATTGCGCGAGTAAAATACACTAGCGTTAAATACCTGGCTTGATTCAGGTAGCGATGCCGCTATTAAGCTTGCTACTGCTGTGCCGTGATCTGAGGAAAAGGCTACGGTATTTTCTTGGGAAGTTGGCTGCCCTATAACTTTTCCATCACCCTCACTGCTCATATTGCTTTCTTGACCATTCTCACTCTTCTGACTTTGACCAACAATAAAAGAGGCTTGTTTTAGGCTAATGTGCGACAGCATCGGGTGAGTATGCACAACATGGGTATCAACCATCCCGATGCGCAAGGGTATCAAACAAGATTCAAATTTTTGCGATGATGCTTTTGACTTATGCTTAGTCTCTGGTTTGCTTGCGTTCGTAGCCACTTCGCTTTGCGATAAGTAAATATGATTACGTCCTAGTTGAGACTGTAGGTTTTTGGGTAAGATGTTGCGAATATGCGACACTTCATCCTTATCCCCCGTTACCTTTACTTTATAAAGCCACTGAGAGAGTGCGGGTAAAAACTGTTCCTCTTGTATTTCCATATTCTTACCATTGAAATATGCTTTATCGGCTTCTTCACCTATAAAAAGCCACTCTTTTTCAACGGCAAGAAAACCATTTTCCACACTAACTTCTTTGATAATTTTCTGACCCGATGCCGATAATATTGTTGTGGCTTTAGGGGCAACAAATTGGGGGGCGGGAACATTGCTAACTACACCTGAAGCCAATGTAGATAGGTCTCTAGCACCTTCGACAGACGTCTTCACCTTTCGTCTTGCCTCCTCTCGAATGCTCTTCAATTCAGAGGGCGCTCTATCAATTATCGGTCGCACCGGTGGGACCACTTGATTTAATGTGCCTGTAAGCTGGGCATGAGAGATAGATGCGGCAAACAAACCTACTATCCCCACAAAGAATGTGTACTTCATTTTACAACCTTACTATTTTTATGGGAGCGGTTCAGTGCCTTGAGAAGGAATGGCATAAATTGTGCCATGGTTATAAATAGAGTCTAAGTCACTGCTGCCATTTTATGTAGTGACGAATAGAAAGAAGAAAAATTCCGCTGAGTGTCGAAGAAGGGCTGCCAACCTAAAAACACAAAGCCCAAAATAAATTTTTTATTCAGCGGAATAAAAATACTCGTGGCTCGTTAATAGAGTATTGATAACGGAAATCTTCACGAAGGTACATGAAAATGAAAGATGAGTTGACCGAACTCGTCCCGTCATTGAGAAAGTTTGCATACTCATTGACGGGTAACATACATGATGCTGATGATTTGCTTCAGAACACGCTAGAACGATTATTGAGTAAACCCATTCCTGAGCAAGTTACACTAATGGCATGGGCATTTAGAGTGTGCCGAAATTGCTGGATAGACGAATACAGGGCGAAGAAAGTGAGAACTAACGCTAGCGATACCCTTTCATATGAAGTTCAATCAGCGAATGACCATGTAGATATGGATGAAACGGTAACCCACTCAATAACATTGAAGCAGGTTTCAAGCGCTATGGATGAACTGCCCTGTGAGCAAAGAGAAACTCTCTCTTTAGTAGCAGTGCAGGGAATGAGTTACGCCGACGCTTCTGAAGTTTTACAGGTGCCAGCAGGGACCATCATGAGCCGTCTTGCCAGAGCCAGAACAAAGATATCCAACTTACTGAACGGGCAAAATGAGGTGCTATCGTGATCTTATCTGACGAAAAACTCTCTGCTTTTTTAGATGGAGAGTTAGATGCTGTAGAAATGGATACGGTTCGCGATGCTATAGCACATGACGTAAATGTTTCTGACCGTCTTGCCGCACTTGCAGATGTAGACAGAGTAGTAAAAGTGGCTGCAGAAAAGGCGACTGCGGTTGCGCTCCCTAAAGAAATCGTCGCGCTTTTGAGTGATGAAAGTCGCTTAAGAGAGAAAAGCGTAGTACAGGATTGTAGTGAGCGTTTAAATGGGGAGAGTTCAGCAAACCCGTTCTCAGCAAATCCGAACTCAGCAAATCAAAACACAGCGGAAAATGTGAGGCCGTTTCCTCAAAAAGTGGATACCGCTGATGGCGAACGCGTTGAAAAAGCAAAGTGGAAAGGAGTTTCTTCAACTGCCGCCATAGCTGCAAGTGTGGCGGTTTTAGCCGGCTTGGTTTTCTTTAATCAACAAGGTGCAGATATCTCACAACCTTCTCATTGGGCTAATGTGTCGTCTGTGCTCGACAGTAATTTGAGTGGAGAGACTACCTCGTTTGAAACTAGCATAACAGTAACGCCTACACTGTCTTTTTTAAATACTGATCTTAACTTTTGCCGACAAGCTGAAGTGAAGTCTCAAGATGAGCTAAATGTGATGATTGCTTGTAAAGACAAGCATGGCGGCTGGCGACTTGCCGCCAGTAAACTGGATGAGTTAGGCGCAAATACAGGTCAATATCAGACTGCTACGAGTGCCAAATTGTTAGAAGATAAGTTAGATGTGATGATGGCGTCTGCGCCATTAAACCGAGAGCAAGAGAAAAACGCAATTGAAGCAACTTGGCTAGCTGAGAAAGCCGAAGGAGTAGATGATGAAAACTAAAATTATGTTAGTACTTGCGGTATTGATTATGGCGGGCTGTGCAAGTCAACCTGATTATAGACAAGCAGATAAAGGCGGTTTCGGTTACAACGAAAGTAAGTTAAGTGATACACAATACCGCGTACATTTTAAGGCAAAAGGAACCGATAAAGGCAAAGCCATGGATTATGCTATGTTGCGCGCTGCTGAGCTTACCCTACTGGAAGGTTATGACTGGTTTGTCGTTACCGACCGCGAAACCTTAGTAGACAAAGAAACGGTGCAGACCACGCCAACTGCCGGCTTTAGCCAGCGTTACGCACGAGTCACTGACTGCGGTGTACTTACTTGCCGTACGTCTTATCACCCCACTAGCCAATTTGAAACCGGAGTGTTCGTCGGGGGCTCTCAAAAAAGCGAAATCGAGAGTATATTAAGCATAGAGCTAGGTAAAGGCCCCCGTCCTACTTCGGCAACCAGTTTTGATTCAAGGGAAGTACGTGAAAATCTACAGCCGAAGGTAGAAGAGTAATGTTTTTCATTGGCTGTTCCTGAAATTCGGGTGATGATTAGGCGAAATTGCTCTCCTAGTACATCAGTGCTATATAGCAATGGGCTTAACCAACAAAAAGGGACGCAACGCAAAGTTTCGTCCCTTTTTAATTTTACATTTAGCAAATGATAACGCTTGCTAGAAAAGTACTCTCGCGTTAAAGCACTGTAGAATACCTAATATATTAATTGAAGTAAGCGTCTACTTCTTTTTCAGCTTCGTCACGGCTTTTGCCGTATTCTTTCTGAATTTTACCGACTAATTCTTCACGGCGACCATCAATTACGTCTAGGTCATCATCGGTAAGTTTACCCCATTTCTGTTGTACCTTACCTTTCATTTCTTTCCAATTACCTTCAATACGATCATTGTTCATGGTGCTCTCCTTAACTAAACAATTGGTTTTCAAACTGGACATAAAAACCGGCCAGTTAATTAAATAGGAGCAAAGGGCGTTCCAATGTGTAGGCTGCTGTAAAATAGAGGGTTATTCAGGTGTTAGTAAATTATGTCATGGGCTTTCATGCAGGATTTACAAGTCGTTGCAAACCCTACATGGGTAATAGTTAGTTTAAGGATTGGGCAAATGCTTCACTATCCTGTCTCTTTTCTATTTTATGCTGATCTTCGCTGCGACCTTTCTTCCAGTAGCTACTAATATAGATATTCTCGTGTGCTACGTTTTTTTCATCTTTCAGCCATGTCCTGATCGCTCGCATATCTGAAAATTCGCACGCTACCCAAACCGCGGGCGTACCCTCTTGCCAATTAAGCTGAGTAAGACGGTGTGGTAAGCTGTTTTCGAATTCCCATATCACCTCAATACCCTCAGGTTTTTTAAGTACCACCGCATCTTTTTCGTCTTCAACCCGGATTACGGCATAGCCCTTGGCATGGAAAGGAAGCTCTGTGAGGTGATTTCTAATGCTGGGTAGAGCAGTCATGTCGCCTGCCATCAGCACCCAATCATAATGTTCATTTAATCCTTTGCTAGAGCCAGGACCCGCAAGCGTAATGATATCACCAGGTTTAGTACTAATTGCCCATGCTGACGCGGGGCCCGTTTTACCGTTGTTGGCATGAATTACCATATCTAGCACTAACTCTGGTTTATGCGCATCGAATTGGGCTACCGTATAGGTGCGCATCGCCACTTGGCTCATGTCAGTGGGTTTTGAAAGCGGATTTCCGTTTTTATCGAACATTAGCTTTACGTAAGAACCGGCAGTTACGGTAGGAAAAGTGCGGAGATCGTCGCCACCTAAATAAACACGTTGCATAGTAGGGGTTATACGAACCGAGCGAGTAACAACGGCATGACGAGGTTGTGGTCTGGACATAAGCTTCTCCTAAAAAATTCGATAATCATCTTATATGATAATGATTCTCATTACTATTAGTTGTTTTGAAATGATCTGTCTTTTAGAATTCTATTTTTTAGGACGAGAAGTAGGGGCTTTAACAGCGTTGAGCAGGCTAGATAGATTTAACAGTCGAGAAAGAAAGAGTTTATATAACGCTGAAAAGTAGCGAGCAAAAGAAAAGGGGCTAAAAGCCCCTTAAAAAACCACAACATAACTTGGAAAACACATTTACACACCACAAAGACGCACACTCAACGACTTCATGTATAAAGTAAGATAGCCTAATTCACAAAAGGTTCCGCTTTTTTTAAAAATAAAACGTAAAAATTTAAATACCTTTTATTTGGCCTTTTTAAATGCCTTACTTCTGCTGTTTTACTCACGTGTTTTGGCCTGATTTTTTTAGCTGGTGAAGCGTTATAAAAATAATGCAGGTGGTGACAGCGAGGAGTGCTGATGCAGTCGCGAAAGGAAGGGCGATATCATATTGATAAATCGACGCGGCGAGCGGTGGCCCCACAATGTAGCCCATCGCTGTTGTTGCCGTGATAAGACCGGTAATAGATGGTTGCTGAGAAGGTGTGCAATAAGTTGTTGCGGCAGCGGCTAGAGAAGGATAAGCCATTCCCATACCTAGCCCCATTAGCGTCATTGCGATATATAACGTAAACAAAGACGCTTGCAGAAATAATAGCAGATAGGCCAACCCTAAGAGTGGTAACGCCATCATGATCATGGTCTCTTTACTAACGCGGCCTTTCTGAACCCATCCAAATTGAGCGGTGAGTGATGCGGCTGCACTCACCATCATTGCAAAGCCAACTTGTCTAGCAGCTTCCACGGGCGTGTAGTTGTAAAAATCAATAAAGAAAAAGCCTAGTGTTTGCTGCATCATCGCCATAGCGCAAAAAACACATATGCAAGCGCCAACAAAGATGTATGGTGATTTTGTTTTTGAATGCTTATCAGTATTCACGGATTGGGCGGCGTGTTGCTGAGCCGAAGGAGCGAGAATCGGCAGCTTTATGTACACCAGTGTTAAGGCCATTAAGGTTAGTATCACAACACTATAAAGCGGCGCGAGTAAGCCGAAGCCTACGAGCAAACCTGCGTAGGCAGGACCAATGATTTGGCCCACATTACTTGCCGATGTTACCTTGCTTATTGCGCTTACTCGTCCCTGCGGCGAACTTATCGCGACGGCATAACCTACCGCAGAAGGAGGTGTTGCTGACATAATCGTGGACTGCATACTGCGGCTAATCAGTAAGGCCAAGAATAAATTAGTTCCGCTAATTATACCGGAAAAGCCGGCCATCCAAGCGCTCGCAAAGGCAAAGGTTCCCACACTATAGCCTGCCAAGCCCACCATAAGAGTGCGTTTGAATCCAGCGTGCTTTGCTACTTTACTCCACACATTGGTACCTATCGCGAATATTAGCGCAGAGCTAGACATAATTGTCGCAATATGGAATTCAGAAAGGTTGGCCTGCCGCCCCATAGAGGGAAGTGTGGTGAGCATAACACTTTGACCAACCGACGTAGCAAGCAAGGCGCAGAAAAGTATTCTAAACACGGTGGTAGAAGCAGAAGACGTAAGCACAAGTTTGGCTCTTAAATGGGCAAAAAAGTCATTGGAATTTTAACACAAGTGGAGATAAAAAAATGCCCGCCAGAGGCGGGCCAAAATCAGAGGTATGTAAAGGCCGGGATGGGCCTTTGAGGGGAGAGGAATGTCGTCGGGTGACAACTCACTAATAACATCGACGACATTACCAGTGTCCTCACTATGGTTCTGTCGAAACGACACACATGTATTTCAACAAATCCAAAAAGGGTCAACAATCCCTTGCTGCACGAGACATCACTGTCAGTGCTTGCGATGTAGGTACTCGGTGCCTGCTTGCAATCCTTATGAAACAAGGCCTTTGCATCCTGCGAGTTTAATTAGGTTGTCTTTTTCCTAACCTCATCATCGACCAGCAATTTAACGAACCTTCTCCAGCTATCCTTCAATCTTAAATACTGATGCTTCCATTCATCCTTGGTGACTGATCCTTGTACATCCTGTGTCGTCACCTTCAGTATATTCAATCTACGCAGTTTGGCCTCTCCGTCGCTAAAGCTATCCTAGCTACAATCTGCGTTCTGGTGTTATCCGTTAGTCTAGATTATGCTTTAAATGTGCCAGTTAAGTTTTTGTTGCGTAATTTTATTTAAAGTATTTGATTTTTATAGATTATTTTTTATTTTTAGACCTAAAGTACGATGTCAGTCTTTTAGTGCTGAGAAATGGCAATGTAGTTTTTTCCCATTGGTATGTAGCAAATTACAAACATTTAAATATTACGGTTTGATCTCTTCCTGATTCCTTCGCTTCATAAAGTGCTTTATCCGCATCTTCCAAACAAGCGGTAGTAGTATGAGGTGAATTTATCTCTTTCAAGCCAGCAGAAAACGTCAAACTAATCTCTTCAGATAGCTGATCACATGCAGCCGTTTTTAGCAGCTTGCGAAAGTCATCGAGCAGTTCAACGCACTGGCGTTCGGTAGATTTATGAAATATGAACAAAAACTCCTCACCACCTAGCCTACCCATGTCAACGTGGTCCGGGAAGATTTGTCGTGCAATATATGAGAAAAGGCGTAGCGCATCATCTCCCATTTTGTGGCCATAGTTATCATTGATAGATTTGAAAAAGTCGATGTCTATCATTGCTATGCAAAATTCATTGGAAGAATTTTCGAAGGTTTCTAATTTCGCATTTAGCGATTCCAGAATTTTGGCTTTTAACAATTTTGCTCGTTGCTGCATTAAACTGCTAGCGTAAACATCATTTATACTGCTCTCTGCGAGCGACAAAGCCTCATCATACTCGCCCCGTTTTTCTTTCCCCAAGGCATAAAGGTATAACCATTCGTGACGTTTGGCCGCTGATTTATTTTCATCGAGCAGCGATTTCAATCTGGCCATTTCTTTTTCAGGAGATCGATGAAGGGCTTTGATGCCCGCTATAACGTCGTCATTTGGCGCTGCATTCAGCTGGTTGGTAGAGGGGAAAACGGGTCTTGATGTTAAAACGGTGGCAACAAAAATCGCGACTATCAATACGAGTTTAGACATTCAACTCTATATCCTTTGCAGAATAACTCCATTAGCAAAACTATAGTCGCTATTTACGAACTTCGACAATATTGAGTTAACTTCCTGCTGATGAAGTGCTCAATTAACAATGTGAGTAGATAAACGTAAAGCTTCGCCTCTTGTTTTACGATATGTTATAACGTGATTATTCAAAAATTTGGTGGGTCATTTTTGTGAAACTTTCTGCTACGCTTTCTAACGTTAAATTCGGTTTAATTGCGGCGCTACTGATTTCGTTTGGCGCGTTAAATCCAATTCTAGCTGCCGATTACGAAGAAATTGACTGGGTCGCGCTTATGCCCGAGGATGATTTGAGCGCGCTTTTAAATAGGCCTGAGTTTTTAAACGATATTGCCGATGGCTCTGCCGCAGACTCTGTCGATGACTTTGCTTCAAAGCAGCTAGAAGATGAACAAGCGCAGCGATACCAACAAGCGTTAGTGTCGACGCGAGTGATAGAGGCGTTTGACGGGAAGGCGATTCGCATCCCTGGATTTATTGTGCCTTTAGAACAAAACGATGAGCAAAAAGCGACGGCTTTTTTCGTCGTTCCTTATTTTGGGGCTTGCTTACACATGCCACCACCGCCGCCAAATCAAATTTTGTATGTTGAATACAAAGAAGGCATTGCAGTTGAGAACTTGTACGACCCTTATTGGTTTGAAGGCACGGTAAAAATAGACAACCACGAAAGCGCACTAGGTACATCTTCCTATTCGTTAGTGCTAGACAGCTTCGCGCTTTACGAGGAGTAACTGATATGAAAAAAACAGTCGTTGCAGCTACCGTTTTATCAAGTCTTATTTCATTTCATAGTACTGCGTGTGAACTACACGCAGGTATGGGAAACATGCAGTTTGGCTTTCAGCACCCCATGATGCAACAGCATTTAGCGGCAGCTAAGGAGCCACTTATTTCGCTCAATATCGACAGAAAGCGAGAAGTGGCTAAGCTTGAGGCGTCAGCCGTTCCGCTGCGATTTACCATTCCTTCGAACTACAAAGAAGTTAGCGTAGATGTGATGGCAAGTGATGGCGTAACGCTACTCTCGCCGCAGCGCTTTTCTCTGCCGTCTACAAAGGGCGAACAAGCCATTAGCTTTCAGGCACAAGAAGAAGGCACGCACGAACTTGTTCTAAAAGTCTATGCGCTTAAAAAGAATGTGCCGGTAACTTACACCCGCAAAGTCAAAATTTTAGCGAGCTAATTGCTAGGGGAAAGTATGAAGCGCAGCCACTTCATTTTACTGGCTTCTGTTATTGCTTTCACTGCATTGGGCGCGCTGGTGGGGCTCGGCCTGAGGGATAAGTTAGGCGGTAAGCTTGATAGCGTAATTGAGCGTTTTTTTGAGAATAACACGGCGATTTATCAAGACAGCCACAGATTAACTAGCGTTCAACAGTTCCAACCCTTATCGTGGGACGCGCTGTTACCCGATGCCGAAAAAGCGCTGTTGGGCAAGACCCAATCGACTCAAAATCCTCAGCAGAATTTACCCCTTCACGAACAGGTATTTCAGTCTATTCAACGCACATTTGACGATGAATACCAGCAAGCGCTAATCTCAGTGAATACGGTTGATACATTTAACGGCAAGTACGTCGAACTCAGCGGGTTTATTGTGCCTGTAGAAGCCAATGCACAGCGTGAAATAACGGCGTTCTTCATTGTGCCTTATTTCGGCGCGTGCATTCATTACCCACCACCGCCACCAAATCAAATTGTGTTTGTTTCGTTGAATAATGCCCACGAGCAAGGCGGTATTAGAGGAATAGACATCCAGCAGGCGTACACGTTCTCGGGTGAGTTTTCTACCGGGTTGTATGAAGACCCTCAGGGCACATCTGCTTACTTACTGGACGTGGTAGAAATAAAGCCCTATTCAGGTCTGGGAAATGGCATTAACAGTGACAACGCTAATTTAACGAACGGCGCGTTCCATATAGAAAGCGACATTCGTTGATTTTACTTTATCAATGGTCTACCAAGAACCGTACATGGGGTTTGGCAGAATAAAAATCTCTGTGCCCACTCGTGGCATGAGCAACTCAACGTTGGCAGATTCTTGGGTTACGCCGCCCACATCTTCGATGTTGTCGCCAATTTGCATGATAATAGTGTGAGGCACAGCCCACGTAGACGTCGCGTCTTTAGACGTATTTGAACATGCGATCTTGCCCTGGGTAAGCTGCATTCTGCGCAAGTCTTTGTCATTAACCATATCTTTCTGGCCTACCGCTTCTTTGTCTTCAGTAGTGCGGCCAACAACACAAGTATTACTCGTGGTAAGCGGCAAACCTTGCGCCAAAAGGTTATTCCACGTGTGACTATCAAGCGCTTTATTGCGATTCGTAATAAGCGCCACCTTGCCATTTCGTGCAACAACTTCATCGAGGAAAGCGGCTACACCAGGCACAAGTGTGGCTTCTTCACGTTTTACCCATTCGGCCCAGCTTTGTGAAGAATATCCCAAGCCAGCACTTTCCCGTTCTTTTTGATAGGTGCTATTGTCTAGCACGGTTTCATCAACATCCATTACTACAACATCGCCGTTAGCAAAACGCGTAGGTAGCGCTGAAATAGCTTGGCCATACACAAAACTTGAAAGAACAGGGTACTCTTTGCTGCTGGTTTGGTATATCACGGCATTTGACAGAGTGTGCGATTTTACACCAGCAAGCGGGGTTGATGGCGCAGACGAGCACGCCGCAATAACTGATACTGCAGCGCCTATGCACGCTGCTTTGCTGATGTAAGAGAGTTTGTTAAGAGATAACAATGTTATTTTCCTTTTAATGTTTCTTCTGCCTACCGGTTTCAACACCCAAATTGTGTCTGAATTTATCGATGAACTGGGCCTGATAATTCAGCAATGGCGTCGTGTGCATGCAGACTTTCTTGATGTTCTACTTTTACACGAAAATAGGTAGCTTGGTAATACGTACTTAACGCTTCATGCAGTCGCCTTACCGAATCTTCTACAAACATTAGGTTTTCAGCATTACGCTTGGCAAACGCCTGTTCATCTTCACGCTTAACTGCGGTTTGAAGTGGTGTGCCTAACGCGTTTTCTACCAAGTCTATAATGCCAACAAAATCGGGGATCTCGTTGTCGCTTAAATCTAGGGTTATATCGGCAAAGGAACGCTGTGCATGCGCCGTGGCGATGCTGGCTTGTTTAGAAGCGAGCCAAGCGCCCATTTCTTCTACAGATAAACCTGTTCCTTCGAATTGCTGCACAAATACTTCTGATAACGCCTTGCGAGAGAGGGAGGCCGAACAAGGACAAGTACTAGAGTACGGTACTCTTAACTTAAGCTGTGCCTCATAACGTTCAGGTGATCGTCTTACGCAAAGTGAAGCAGGGTACGATTGATATCCTGACATCCTACTTATAAGCGCCGGACGCGACACGGTGAGGTCAAAGTGTAAATTAAGCTGGGCGCTGTTGCTCAGCCCATCTTGAGACTCGATAAGCGCGTTCATTAACGACACAAGTGCCGACTTATGTAAGTCTTGGTTGCTCAAATATCGCTGCAGCAAGCTGTACAATCGAGACATGTGAATGCCTTTAGCATTGGGGTGATCTAAACTCACTGTTACATCGACTTTTGCTTGGCTGGCTAATCGCTCACCGCGCTTACCTATCACGTGCAGAGGAATTGCAATGCCCTGCATGCCTACACTATCAATAACAGGAAGTTGCGCAGTGGAATGCTCTGTAGTGACATCGGGAAGTACCGTGTCGGAATGATTGAAACTAGACAAAATAACCTCTGAATGAGACCTCAAAAACGGCTTACATCACTAATATTGCGAGCGTCGCTAGATAAGAATTACCCGCTTTTGAGGTTATGATGAAACTAATAGGGTTGTGATTGGGTGGTCTCGCGCTCTTCGCAAATAGGCTTCTGCACGGTCGACCTAAGCCTGTAGTTGATCAGGTGCGCACCAACGATAATAAACGACGCGATTACCGTGATTATCACTTCACCATGTTCACCTAGCACTTCGTGTCCTAAGCCTATCCACTCAACCAGCAGCGGACTACTTAAAAGCGTTAGTCCAAAAACGCCAGCAAATACTACCCACTTATTTTTGTGATGTAGGTAGCCTAGTGAAAGTGCAAAGACCCCAATGGGCAACACGAAGAACTGCAATATTTGATGGAAGGTTTCATCATTGAGAATTGACACACTTGCCAATGCAGGTATGGAAATTAATAAAATAGGCGTTAATAAACAATGTATTACGCAAAGGGATGAAAGGAGCATAGCGAGCCTGTCTGAAATGAACTGCACTTTTTGCATTGCGCTGCTTCCTTGAGATATCGAATTCATAGTATGTCCGAAAATTGTTATGGCGCACGCATAATAGGTGAAGCTTGCGCCTGAGAGAGTAAAAAATATAACTAGCTGCTTATCAGTAAGGTTGGCTGACTTGGAGTTATCTCTAGTGCGCCTTGTCCTTTGTTGGTTACCCAAATTGCATTAACATGCTGCAGGCTTGGCCAATGGGGAAACCCTGTCATCTCAATACGCTTTACGGGGCCTTGGCAACTAAGCAAATATGCGACACGAAAATCAGAATGCGTGTTGCGATGCGCATGGCCTTCGTGTTCACTTTCATGCTCGTCATGCTCGTCATGCTCGTCATGCTCGTCATGCTCGTCGGCGATCTCCCATGGGCTTTCAAGTGTGGTATCGAGTAATTCACACGTATTGCTTAGGGTAAAAATGTCGTCAAAGCGCTGAAAAACCTTTTGCGTTTCTTCATAACGTTTTTTCTCGCTAGCCGTGAATGGCGCGTATTCAAACCCAAGAACATCAGCAGCAGGCAGCTGCAGCACAAACTGCCACTCACTTCCCGCTTGTAGGATTTGTAGCTTGCCTTCGCCGTGAGTATGAGGCGCAGCATGAACAGCGTTGATACCCATCCCAGCCAAGTTTAGTCCGACAAAAGTACTTACCTTAAGAAAAGTTGAAGAGGCGCGTAGCGCTTTTTGTGAATTCTTCCACGTAATAGAAATGGTTTTCATTTTTACCTCTTGCGTAAGCGTTACAATATAACATACCATAAAAATAGATTTGATACATTATCACATTACACAAATTCAGAGGTTAGAATAATGAAACTGTCTCGATTGGCGTTAAGCTTATCGCTTTCAGCGCCTGCGTTGCTATTAGCATCTCCGTCAGTACTGGCACAAACACTTTCTGGCACGGTAACTAATGCAGCCGGAAAGCCGCTCGCCAATGCCACTGTTGAAATTGAGGCGCTAAAGCGTGTTACCAGCACTAACGAGCTGGGGGAGTTTACTTTCTCTGACGTAAAGGAGGGCGACTATACGCTTCACATATTCGCCTCTGGCTTCGCTCACTTACATGAGCACACGCAAGTTCAATCTGACAACGCGGATGGCGCTAACTTTGTCTTGGCGCGCAGTGCTATCGAGGTCATTGACGTGCACGCCACGCCTATGCATTTATCGGTGATGGAATCGGCCACACCAGTAAGCGTGTTATCTGGCGAAACCTTGCGTCGGCAACAAGCAGCCACGCTGGGCGATACGCTAGAAAAATTACCCGGCGTACAGTCTAACTTCCATGGCAATGTTGCGAGCACGCCAATTATTCGTGGACTTAGTGGGCCACGGGTACTGATTACTCAAAATGGCTTGGATGTGAGCGACGTTTCCCGTGTTGGTCCCGACCACGCAGTAGCAAGTGAAGCCTCAACCGCTAAACAAATTGAAGTGCTGCGTGGGCCAGCAACCCTGTTCTTCGGAAGCGGTGCGATAGGCGGTGTTGTGAACGTAGTGGACCAACGTGTGCCCACGTCCACTGAAACGCGCGGTGAATTTGTATTAGAAACGCAAACCGTTAACGACCAGAAGCTTGGAACGTTTAACGTGACTACTGGCGTGGACAACATGGCCTTCTATGCTGACGGTTTTTATCGCGATTCAAATGATTATGAAACACCTGTTGCCCCTGACATTGACGACTCGGATGGCGCCCATGTGGTTGAAAACAGTAACGAAGAATCGAGTGGGTTTACGTTAGGGACCAGCTACTTATTCGACCAAGGCTATGTTGGCGTAGCGGTTGAGCGGTTTGAGCGAGAGTATGGCGTGCCTGGGCACAGCCACGGCGGAGATACTTCGGTATTCGCTGATCTTGAGCAAACGAAGTATCAGCTTTTAGGTGAGTACAACTTTACCAATGACTTTTTGCAAAGTGTTCACTTTAAAGCGGGTTATACCGATTATGAACATGCTGAAGTTGAGGGCGGTTTAGTAGGTACCACTTTTAGTAATGAAACCGAAGAACTTCGCGTAGAGTTATTGCATAAACCCATGGCTGGCTGGCGCGGTGGTATCAGCCTTCATTACAAAGGGAGCGATGTATTTGCTCAAGGCGAAGAAGCCTTCACACCGCCTTCAAAAATGGAGATGTTTGCTGTAGCACTAATGGAAGAGCGTCACTTTGGTGATTTTCTGGTTCAATTAGGGGCGCGAGCTGAAAGCGTAACATTAGACGCATCAAGTGTGCTGTTGCCTGAGCTTGACGCTCACGAGCACGATGATGAACATGATCATGATGAGCATGCTCACGACGAACATGAACATGAAGGCAGCGAGTTCTTACGACAGTTTGAGGTAGAGCAAGAGTTTACACCTATAACGCTATCAGCGGGTGTGGTTTACACTATCAATGAAAGCTATAACGTAGGCGTTTCACTTTCCCGTTCAGAGCGTGCGCCTTCAGCGTCTGAGCTCCTTTCTTTTGGCCCGCATATTGGCACCCGTACCTATGAAGTTGGCGCGCTGTTTGATTTGTCAGAGGAAGACACATTTGTACTTTCTCAATCGCCTATTGATTTGGAGACTGCCAACAATATCGACCTAACCTTCAGAAAAACACAAGGTGATGTTGGTTTTGTATTTAATGCCTTTTATAACCAAGTAGATAACTATTATTTCCAAGAAGAAACTGGCCTATTCGCTGAAAGCGGTCATGACCATGCTCACGATGAAGAAAGCCATGGTGAGGAAGGGCACGATCATGAAAACCACAGCGAAGAAGGGCATGGCGAGCATAGTGACGAATTACCTGTCTACCTGTTTGGTTCGGCTGACGCCATCCTTCATGGTTTTGAGTTACAAGTTGCGTGGCAAACCACTGACAACCTAAAACTCGATTTCTTCGCCGACTACGTTAAAGCTCGTCTTAAAGACGGCGGCGCACTGCCGCGCACTTCGCCCATGCGATTGGGCTCACACGTTGCATACACGTTAGATAACATTCGCGCAGATTTAGACATCACATATTTTGCAAAACAAGACGATATCTCGACGTTCGAGACTGAAACGGACGGCTACACCCTTGTTGATGCTTCAATCACGTACGACATTTCTTTGGGAGATGTTGACTTATCGGTTTACCTGAGCGGTGAAAACCTAACCGACGAAGAAGCGCGCGTTCACACCTCATTTTTGAAAGATATTGCACCACGTCCGGGTAGAAACTTTGCCTTCGGCGTACGCGCTTATTTTTAAGTTCAGCTTATAAAAAAGAATTACTGAAAGGGATACACACATGAAAAATAGATTAGTACTAAGCGCTATAGCCAGTGCACTTTTGCTAGCGGGCTGTGGTGATGCAGAAACCAATATTGTAGAGCTGGACCCTATTGAAGTGCCAGAGGATGATCACGACGACGACCACGACGATCACGATCACGACTCAGATTATGAAATTGAAAGTGAAGGCAGATTGGTTGTTGCCGATGCTGCTTCAAATACGCTCACTGTCTTTGATCTAGATGATAATTCAGTACTTGATACGTTTGCTGCAACCTTTGATGGAAGTAGTGTAAGCGCCTCTGCAGACTATCGCTTTGCAGTAATCAACAGCCGAGCAAACGGATTAACTGAGTTTCTTGATGGTGGATTATGGCGAGAAGATCACGTAGAGCACCTGCACGACTATGAAGAAGCCCCAAGTCTGTCTGGTTTCACACTTGAAGGTAGTCAACCAACTCACGTAGTAACACATGACGGTCAGCTTGCTGTGTTTTATGACGGAAATGCCGACACCAGCATGCCGGCAGCGGTAAAAGTGGTAACTGATACCCAAATTGCCAGTGAAATTACAGAAGTACCTACTTTAGAATTTACTGTAAATATGCACGGTGTCGCGGAACCGCGTGGAGACATGCTAATTAGTACTGTACGTCGTGATGATGCAGAGTCTCGTTCTGCTAACCCAATCTTGCCAGACAGTGTTGCGGTATATCACTGGCATGATGGCGAGTACGAAGAAGAGCAACGCTTTGATGGTGAGTGTGCTGATTTACATGGCGTCGCTCAAAACGAAATCGCTGTGGCATTTGGCTGTAGCGACGGCGTATTAATTCTCAACGAAGATGATGAGGTATTTACCAGCGCGTTTATTGACAACATTGATGGGCTTGGCGATCTGCGCATTGGCACAATGTACGGACATGAACACGCAGAAGCGTTTATTGGTATTGCTTCACAGCACGGCGGTGGCAGCGCCATCTTGGCCAATGTGTCGCCTGTAACTAGCACAATGAGCGTGATTGACTGGCAGCCAGAGACTGACGCTCATGCAGTGTCATACGGTTTCTCAATGGGCGGTGAATTCTTTGTTATTTTAGATGACAAAGGTTTTGTAACACTGCTAGAAGCGCATGAAGAAGACGGTGACACTCATTGGGAATTTGCGCATAAAATTGATGTGGCCAGTGCCAGCGCCGCAAACCTAGCAGAAGGTCAGTCATTTAGCATGGCTGCATCGCAACACGAAGAAGCCTTGTTTGTTGTTGACCCTGTTGCGCAAGCTATCCTTGCTGTTGATTTGGAAACCGAGACCACGGAAACCTTGCTTGAACTGGATTTTGAGCCTGCAGGTGCAGTTTGGCTAGGTATTGCTGAAGAACACGAGCACGACGGTCACGACCACTAATCAGATGTAGTGCTCTGCAAAATGCTAACAAGCATTTAGATCGTAAATGAAGACTAGGGGCATAGCAATATGCCCCTATTTTTGTGAATCTTTCATACCCATTTTACACTCACTCAATTTTTGTTTAGCTGAACTCTCACTCCTTCTGTACCTTATTTAAGAAATCGTCTGGCCCCATTACCTACTTCCGCTTTTAACTCTGAACTCGTGGATTAAAGAAAATCACGCAAAATCTAACAAGTCAGTACCGAAGAAGTTATCGATGACACAGCGCCATTCTCCACTTGCATCTCTTTGCAGAACATAAACGGCGCGCTTACCCTCGCAGGGTAGGGCGTTGGGTGTGGCTTTGGGCACAAGATAAAGCTTCGCGACGACTAGCGCTACGTCACCGGCTTGTATAACCCGTTCATCTCCGGTTGTAACAAAATGTTCGGGCATGAATTTCTTTTGAAATTTTAGTAAGGCGTCAACACAGTCGCGTTGCGTGGAGCTGTCTTCAGTGGTTTGGTTTCGCGTTGAACTAGACATAGGGGTAGCGACCACTTTTGCATCGCTCGCATAACACTGTGATAAAGCGTCTTGATCGCCGCGGTTTACTGCGTCGTGCAACTGTTGTAATACTTGCGATATTGGGTTGTTCATGGCTGTCGTTCCGTTTTTTATTACCGCAAGACGAGCCAATAAAAAACCCGCCTTTGCGGCGGGTTTAGTGAATTCTATATACGCACTAGCTAACCCGCCCATTCCTTAGAATAGCGAGAATAATAATCAGCGCAGAGGCTGAAAAAGCAGTATGTGTAGTCGTGTTTTTAGGCATAGTGTTTAAAAACAGTGTGCTGCTAGTGAGTATTTAATGACCTGAGTATCCTGTGCACCAAAGAGAAAGTCAATGGGTTTTTTAGGCGAACAAGTTAGCCACATATGGTCTGAAGGGTAAGCGGTGATAATTGCGCTTGTTGCAAGTTTAGGCTTCAAATATGGTTATGCGAATAGTCGAGCCCTGTTTCAAACATTCATAGATGTCTTCATCAGTAAAGCCACTGTTATGGAGAATTTGTCTAGCAACAAGCTTGGCATCTTTTGTACTATTCCTGTCACTTAATATTTGAAGTGCTTTGTTTAAGTAATTAACTGAAGACATGATAAAAGCCCCATGTGCCATACTTTAGTGCTGTTTATTATTTGAACGAATGAAGGTGGGGTTGTGATCACTGAAACGTCGTAAAGGCATCATGAAATATGGTGGAGTTTAAATCTTGAATTTACTTTATAGTTGGTTAACGGCTAATGATGCGTTGTCGATGTCAACGTCCATGGTGCTTGTTGTCACATCATTCTTTACGTCTATGATGACAGCAACATTAGGTATTGGCGGCGGGGTGTTATTACTTGCTGTAATGGCAGGTACTATGCCGGTTAGTGCGTTGATTCCAGTACACGGTCTGGTGCAACTTGGTTCAAACGGCAACCGTGCACTAATGACGGCAAAGCATATCGACTGGAATATGCTGAAGTATTTTTCTGTAGGCGCAATCGTCGGCGCTTTCTTAGCGTCGTTTATTGTGGTTCAGCTGCCGCTCGTTATCATTCAGTTTGCGGTTGCCGCATTTATTTTATTTTTAGTGTGGGGCAGTAAACCCAAGGTACAAGAAATAAGGCCCGAGGGTAGAACATTGGCGGGGTTGGTGACCACATTGGTTTCAATGTTTGTAGGTGCCACGGGGCCTTTGGTGGCGGCATTTGTACACCGAAATAATTACAGCAAAATGCAGATAACCGGCACATTTGCCAGCTGTATGACACTTCAACACGGCCTTAAAGCGTTTGTTTTTACCTTTGTAGGGTTTTCGTTTGCGCAGTGGGCAGGGCTTATCATCATCATGATTGCCAGTGGTGCTCTCGGCACGTTTTTCGGCTTGAAGGTATTAAGGCGTATACCAGCGGAAAAATTTATGCTGACGTTCAAAATTGTGGTGACACTGCTAGCTCTTCGCCTTTTATGGCAAGCTATAGCATCGTTATAAAAAGGCACTCTTTTTACTTCAGAGTGCCTTTCCATTAGGCTTTATTTAGAATTTAGCGCGTAGTTGAATGCCAAAGTATCGATCAGCATCTCGCGGTATTTGATAACGGAAATTATCACCGCTATAGGTAGTAACGAAACTTTCGTCAGTTAAGTTTTTACCTATTAAGCTAATACGATATGCATCATCGCTGAAAGAGAATGCAACACTTGCGTTTATTATGCCGTAGTCGGGCAATACAGCTGGGTCATTTTCAGTAGCAAAGGCTCCGGGGGCACCAACAAACATTTCGTCCGTGTAGACATATGAACCGTTGAAGATCACGTCCATATTGTCGAGCTCCCAAAAGTACTCCCCAGTTACTGAGTACTTAAGGTCAGGTGAAAAAGGTAGGTCTGCGCCAGCTCCACCTACACAATCAACATCTGGACAATTGAATTTGTCTACTTCTGCGTCTACTTTCGATAACCCACCAGTCAGTGAAAAATTATCGTTTACTTGCCACATGAAGTCGAATTCGTAGCCCTCAGTTGTTACCGAGCCTGCGTTTGTTAGTCGTGTAATGGTTACACCATCAAGGAGTTCTGAGTTATTGGCTTGAAACCCATCGATATCAGTTCTAAAAATTGCCGCGTTAAATACAATATTACTGCTAGCGTATTTATAACCAAGTTCGTAGGCGTCTGAAGACTCTTTTCCAATTGGCAGTGTGTCTGTGTCTGACATGTTATAAAACACATTAAATGCGGGACCTTTATAACCTTGAGAAAAGGTAAAATAAGCCATACTGTTGTCGGTTAAATCGTATTGAACCCCAAGTTTTCCAGAGAGGTCAGTTTCACTGGTTTTTCCACTGTAATCTGTTTCAAACCCACGAACACCAACACCTGTTCGTTTGTATTGGTCATTACTGCGACGATCATGAGAATAACTTACTTCGTCATCGGTATAACGAAGTCCGAACAGCAAGCGGAAGTCTTCAGTAAAGTGATACTTACCATCAGCAAACAGAGCCCAGTTATCGAATTGTGTTTCCATGTAAGCGGTTGCGCTAACAATGTCATTTGAGTTACACGACAAACCTTCGTTAGCAATGAACTCATCAACCTGTTCAGAGGTAGGGTTCTCTACCCCAAGCGTATCTGTTAGGTACGCGCTAATTGCAGCTGGAAATTGGCCAGCATTATTTTGGCAACTAGCATCGCGAGTAAAATTACGCTCTGATTTTTGTGTCCACCAGAATGCACCAACCTGATAATCAAAGTCATTGCCAAGAGGTGAGGCTATGCGAAATTCTTGAGATGTCTGCTTCCAATTTTGAGCGCCAATATCATGAAGTTGGAAGGGTTCGCCGAATACTGGGAACGGTCTGGTACCGGCAATTGAAGTGAAGTCACCTTCCCTGAACTCGGTGTTATCCCAACTTCTGTATGCAGTAATAGAGGTGAACTCATGATCGCCTAACATAGTGTCCACTTGCATAGAGAAACCTGTTGTTTCGTCAAGTGTTCGCGTTTCAAAGTCGTGATCTATTAAGCGCTGTTCTAAATCTAAATCACCTGTGCCGGTGCTATCAGGCGCTGCGGCTGAATTTGGATTGCGACCGCTTGGTGAAAGTTCTAAATCGGCACAACAGCTATCATCAGATTTCATGTTCTCGAAAATAAGAAGAATATCAGTGTCGTTGCTTGCTTCGATGTTTAGTTTTGCGCGAACCCCTTCTTTGTCGTAACCGTTAGTATCTTCGTTGGTAAATACATTTTTGATATAACCATCAAACTCAGACTTTAATACGGTAAGACTGCCGCTTACATTATCAGTAAGCCCGCCGGAAACACTCGTTTTTAAGCGATATTCGTTATCTTGAAACAGCGATATTTCAGCTGTACCTTCAAATTCGTCCGATGGTCGTTTTGTGGTGATATTAACTACACCCGCTGATGCATTTTTACCAAATAGCGTGCCTTGTGGACCGCGAAGTACTTCAATTCGTTCAAGATCATAAAGGTCAACGAATGCCTGACCAGAGCGACCCATAACAACGCCATCGACAACCGTAGATACGCTTGGTTCAGCAGCAACACTAAAAGAAATTGTTCCTATACCGCGAACAGTAATGGCTGAGTTCCGTGTTGTGTTCCCTTTACGAAAACTTACAGATGGTACTAAAGCTTGCAAGCTTTCAATATTATTGGCAAAAGCAGAATTTATCTGGTCTTCTCTTAACACTGATACTGCTACAGGTACTTCGTTTAGTCTTTCAACACGCTTTTGTGATGTAACTGTAATTTGTTCAATCAGATTTTTTTCTTTTTTTTCGCTTACTTCCTGAGCATGTACTGCTGCGCTTAGGCCTACGCATGTGGTAAGTGTAAGTGCTTGAATTATACCTTTATGTACGCGGCTATATTTCAATGACATGATGTTCTCCACTGTTGTATTTGTTGTGTTCAAGTCATGTGTAAGTGTGGTAAATCGAGACGGCAAAGCAGGGCGTGTGTCTCTATCTGGTATCTTATATAAGACATCGGACAGTCAAAATTTAACCAGAAAGTAAAATAAATGCAACGCATTTGTTAAATTTGTGGGGCTGGGGAGTTTTTGCTTGGATTTTTTATTATACAAAACAGTTAATTAAGTTACTTTTTTAATTATCTAATTTTCGCAATAACTCAACTTTATAATAGTTGTTAAGACTATGTTATTTGCCTAACAAAGAAAGTAAGTAATATCTTGTTAGGTCTTATATATGACTAATAAGGCGTAATATTATGACGGGAACGGTTCGTTCAAGAAGCGTTGTAGGGTTTATTGTTTGTATTGCCACAGTGCTTTCTGTGAATACTAGTTTTGCCAGAAATGACATTGATACTCAAAGACCAGATGCTCCTGCTTTGTCTGCATATGGAAAGTACGAGGTAGGTGTTAAAACACTTAACCTTTCCTTCGCCGACCAAATTGATATATTGAGTTTGTTAGAAGCTAAAGGTAAACCTTCACCGCTTCCTCATAAAGATCGCAAGTTAACCGTGGAAATATGGTACCCAGCTGAGAATAGACATTCTCAAGAAATTAAGACGGAAGCGCGAGCTCTAAACGCCTACCTTAGAGACGGTAAGACTCAGGTTCAACTTTTTGGTAAAGCTGTGCGTAATGCCACAGCTATAAATACGGAAACGTCGTTCCCTTTTGTGGTGGTCTCCCATGGATATCCAGGTAACCGATATCTTCTAGCGCATTTAGCGGAAAATATCGCATCTAAAGGTTATGTTGTAGCGTCGATAGATCACACAGACTCAACGTACAGAACTAAAGCTGCGTTTGCGTCCACACTCTACAATAGACCGCTTGACCAAATGTTAGTGCTCGATGAATTCGAAAGAATGTCCCACGACAAGGGCTCGTTTTTGCACGGTATAGTTGATACTGATAATACTGCAATTATAGGGTACTCCATGGGAGGTTACGGTGCTGTTATAAATGCAGGGGCCAAGTTGTCAGATCCTGCCATCAAAAGCCCAATAGCTCCACCTTTTGAATTGCTTGAGCTATATGCGAAACAAAGCAGCAGGGTGGTAGATAGTCGTATTAAAACGGTTGTTGCATTCGCGCCTTGGGGAATGAACCACGGGGTATTTGATACAAATACAATGGCTGAGGTGAAAGTGCCTATTTTATTTGTTGCTGGCTCACAAGATGATGTATCTGGTTACGAAAATGGCGTGAGAGCAATGTGGAAGAGTGCTATTCATATTGATAGAGCGCTTTTGACTTATGAAAACGCTAATCATAATGCGGGCGCGGTAATGCCAGCACCTGAAGAAGCGTTTTTTTTCGATGAGGATTTAGGCTTCAATGTGAGCGAGCACTATACCGATGCTGTGTGGGACAATGTGCGCATGAATAATATTGCACAACATTTTTCTTCGGTGTGGTTGGATCAATACCTTAAGGGGCAGGACAGGTCTGCTTATCTTTCACTGATCCCCTCGTCAAATGATGGCGTATGGGCGCTAGATAAAGAGGGAGTAGCGCTAAAAGAACACACGTATTGGAAGGGATTCAAGGAGAGGACTGCCAAGGGACTGCGCTTTGAGAAGCTAAAAGCTTCGGATAATCCACATTAAATGCAGGGAAAAGGGGCTGTAGCGAACCAGCCCCTTTAAGTTTCGGTCTCAATAAATCACTTTTCCAATAACTAGAATTGGTAGCTCAAACCAAGATGCCACTCTCGCCCAGCACCAGGCACGCCTTCACCTACTTCAACATCGGCATTCATTACACGGTTAATGCCGGCTGTGTGCGGGGCATATTGTTTGTCGAACAGGTTATGAATAGTTGCCGTAACCTGAAGATTCGACTGCGCATTATCAAAAAGCGTTAAAAGCCCCGAGATATGAAATAAACCATAGCCTGCTGTGGGTGCCTCATTTTGAAGTGCCGAGATATGGTTTTGTGCACCTGCTAATTCAGATGTAAGCTGCATCTGAAGCGGCGCATTAAATACCTGAGTATTCCATCGAACTGTTGTTGTTAAATGCTCTGGCGCAATGCGGAACAAAGCATCATCAATGTCATCACGGTTACCATGCTGAATGGTTGCTACTGCTCGCACACTCAAGTATTCACTAAGCTGTCCTTGCACCGTTATATCGGCACCTTTAATAATAGCGTCGGTATTCGTCCACTGAAACGGCGCTGTACCAGCCATCATGGTAGACACCATGTTTGCTGCCATATTCGTACTCGGTGAGCCGGTAATGTAATCTTCTATGTCTTGATAGAAAAGGCGGGGCGAGATGGTCCAATTTTTATAGGTGTAATCAACACCCACATCTAATTTACGCGCAGTTTCATTGTCTAACTCGAGATTGCCTATGTAGTTAAAGCCGTCAGCCATGCCCCCCGAGATGCCAAGTGGCAGCCAGGTGTAACGTTCGAAATAGGTAGGAGCGCGATTTTTCTGAGATATACCGAGCACGATATCAAGCGAGTCGCTCGCATGGTATCGGGTGGTAGCGGCGATATCTAACATGTTGTAGTTTTCGTCACGCTCAGCGGTATTAAAATTACTGACTAACGTAGCAACTGCGGGGTTCATCATCACCATGTTAGAACCTGCTTCTCCGGCCTCCATATTAACGCGGGTGTATCGCGCACCATAAGTAGACGAATAGGCTTCCTTGTTTATCGTCCACTGAGCATAAACACTCGCGGTATCTCTTTTAGCATTAGTAAAATTATCTACAAAGAACATACCGTTGTTAGGGTTAGTAATAACGGAGTTATTCCGGGCGTGGTGTAAGTAAGCCCCCAATTCAAGCTCGCCAGTATCTAATGGCATAACGTATTTTGCATCTAGCCCTTGCGCGATAGCGTCAGCGTTGTTTTCTCGCGCCATACCTTCAGACATTATCATGCGCTGGGAAAAGTTATCCATGGCATGTTGGTTACTGTTGCCAAACCAATTCATAGCAAAGTACTCAGCTTCCTCGGCGTTATAGCGATAACCTAGTCGATACCATGCTGCATCGATAAAACCTATATCCATCGCGAGTGCTGGCGTACCGCTTTCATTGGTATTTAGCTGCTGGTAGCTAGCGTCAAATTGGTATTTTCCCCATTCATAGCCAAGTCTAAATTTTGCGCCATTTCGCTGATAATTGCTGTTGGGTATAACAATGTTATCACCAGACTCTCGTTCGTCACGCTGCTGATGCATAAACGCGCCACTAACGAAAGCTTGGTCCGTTTTGTAAAGTACATTGCCCTGATATTGTTGCCCGCTACCTGGGGCAATTAAGCTGGCATTTGCACTGCCAGTAATACCGCTTCCTAAAGCAAAAAGAGATGCCGCATCGGCGTTAATTCGCAGCTTACCGCCTAGCGTTTGTACTCCAGCATTCACCGGTACTATACCGCGATATAAAGTAGCGGTAAGCCCAGGCTCTGGCAGTACGTGGGATAATGGCGAGTCCATGGAGTTAGGGCCAGCGCCAGCGATGTCGACCCCGTCGATGGATACGCCCACTCTATCACCAAACAGCCCTCGGTATTGAATAAGGCCTGTAACCGGGCCGTTTCGGGAAACGGATACGCCTGGCAATTGCGCTAACTGATCGCCAAAGTCCGCGTCTATGTTGGTTGCGGCGGTCACCGCCTCTCGCTCAACTTCTACTGTATTGTCAGTAAGCGAAGAACCAATCACAGTAATCACTTCTGTTGAAGCGCTATCAATGAACTCAGATGTGTTTGCATACACGTGTGCAGATGTGCAGGCAGCTGTTACAGCGAATGCCAATAAAGAATACTTCATAACAATTCCATTAAATAAACGAACGTGTGCACGGTTAAACCATGCGTGTTAAGTGTGTTTTAGGCGTTGTTATGCAAGAGGTGGAGCGCGACCTGGCGGAGCCGCAAAGGCAAACGATGTGTGGGGTGCTGCTGCAAGGCGAGACGCCAAGGCGCGATAGCGCACAAAAGATATCACTACCAATGCATCTACAGGTACGTTGTCCATTTGAGGAAGGTCGGCCAACGTGCCGTTGGTACAATCTACGTGCTCAACAGGTGCTTTTAGTAGTTCTGGGCTTATAAATACAAACTCACCTTCAAGCTCTGTTGCGCTTACCGATATATAGCGCATGGTCTTGCCAGTACAGATAAGTTCAATGTCATCGCCCATTAACCCACGAGCATGCTGCATAGTATGCGAAGCAAGGCCCAGTGCTAATGCATTTTGCAAGAGCATACAAAGGCAGAGTGTTAAGGCTGTCAGGTGTTTAATCGACATTGTTTATCTTTTTACGTTGCGCATTTTTATCATAGCCTGCGATGGATGGGTATTTCCACATGTTAATTAATTTCTTTAACACCGGCTTTTTTCAGTTTTCGGTAAAGCGTGCGGGTACTTACGCCTAGTGCGTCTGCGAGGCTGTTTATATCGCCTCTAAAGGTGCTTGCTACCTGAGCGAGATAAGCATCTTCTACCTCTTCGAGAGTCATAACATCCTTGCCAAGATTAACTCCGTTTGTTGTTAGTGGGTATTTATCACCTATACCCTCCATTAAAGCGTTATCCTCGCCGGTGAAATTGTCTAAGACTGGGAGGTCCGACTCGTAGATCACGGTCTCATCGGCAAGTAATACTGCTTGATCAACGATGTTGCGCAACTCGCGAATATTACCCGGAAAGGCGTAGCTGCTTAATTTTTCGAGGGCTTTTTTATGGAAACGCTTTTTCTCATGGGATTGGGCCAAAAAGTGCGTTGCAATTAGCGCAATATCTGACCTTCTCTCTCGCAAGGACGGAAGGTTGATAGGAAAGCCAGCAATTCGATAGTAAAGGTCACGCCGAAACTCCCCCTTTTCTACCATTTGCTTTAAGTTTTTATGCGATGCACACACCAATCTAAAATTGGCTTTCTTCGAAACTACGCTTCCCACAGGACGGTAAGTCTGGGTTTCAAAAAGCCTGAGTAGTTTAACCTGCATGGCGAGGGGAATATCGCCTACTTCGTCGAAAAATAGAGTGCCACCCTCTGCCGCCTCTACCAGTCCTTTTTTATTGGTGGTCGCGCCGGTGAACGCGCCTTTTTCATAGCCAAATAACTCGCTTTCAAGCAAAGCATCAGACAACCCAGTGCATTCAATTACAACAAAAGGTTTTTCAGCCCGATGGCTACTTGAGTGTAGAGCCTGAGACACCAGTTCTTTACCGGTTCCGGTTTCACCAAACAGTAAAACAGATATGTCTGAGTTTGCAGCGCGGTTGATTTTATTCAGCATCGTTTTAAATGCTTCTGACTCGCCAATCATTTTTCCAGCAGAGGGGCGGTTAGACGCAAAGGCAAGCTTATCTAGAATTTCCAGATAACCTATTAAATCCCCGTGACCGTCGAAGATAGGTCGCATCAGAATGTCGCAGTAGCTTTGGCCCTCGCTGGTGGTATGGATATGCACCACACTAGCTGCTCGGCCCGACTTTTTACTTTCCTGCATAGGGCACTGCTCGCCGCATTGGTCACAGGGCTTATTGTTTCGATGAGATACCTGATAACAGGTGCTATAACCGAGCTTGATATCGACAGGATAAGTATCTCTGTAAGGCGCATTGACCGCCTCAATAATGTAGTTTTGATTGATGAAAATAGCGGGTTTATCTATTGCATCTATCATTGCTTGTACAATTGATATGTTCATTGTCAGCGTATTAGTTAATGCTACTTTTATCTTGCCAACTTAACATATTGGCATAGAGCTTGTTGATTGTTTTAGTTGAATCACAATGCCTGAGTGCAAATACGTCCGTCAATAGGAGAGTTAAACAATGAAAGAACGCATCTTTTTAATTGCGTTGGGGTTAGCCGTAAGCGCCGGGTGCCCTTTCGCTAATGCACAAACCAACGAGCTAGCTGAAAGCGATGAGCACGCAAAAGTGAAGCAGGCAAGAGTTCACGCTAAAGCCCTTGGTGGCGCGCTTAAATCTAGACTAAAACAGGCAATTCAGTCTGGCGGTTTGGAAGCAGGTGTAGAAGAGTGTCAGTTGGCCGCAGAGCCTATCGCCGAAAGTCTTAGCCAAAATGGGTGGGAAGTAGGGCGCACTGCGCTAAAAGTGAGAAACCCGAATAACGCGCCAGAAGAGTGGGAGCGCGAGCAGCTAGCCCTTTTCGCCTCTCTATTAGAAAAGACTGAGCTAGAGGGTAAGCAGCCACCCATGCCCATGGATACCTATAAGTATGACAGCGACAGTGGCGAGTTCCGGTACATGATGGCTATTCAACAAGGCCAAGTTTGTATGGCGTGTCACGGCGCCCAAGTTGCACCTTCAGTAAAGGAAACCATTTTAAAACATTACCCTAAGGATGAGGCCACTGGGTTTAAACTTGGTGAATTGCGCGGCGCGTTTACGCTGACTTATTCTGGGCAGTAACTTAAGTTAATTTTGTATCAGCTAATATAAAAGCTCTTTACTCAACCATTTTAAACAAGGCTACGACGCCCCCTCTTCTTTTTTATATGTGTCAATTTTGTCGCTGATAATGACAAAATTGGCGCAAAATTCATATTAGATCCTTGCGATGGATCAAAGTGCACAACTTTTCGCCATGGAATAATTGACCCGCACAGTACGAATAGACTGTCATTCATCAGTTGCTGATTCAGATTAGCGAGAAAAGTGATGAATGGCACAAACCATGCTCTAGCTGTGATGAATGTTCATGTGACAACCACTGAATAACCAATAAATTTATTTAAGGTCAAGCGCTTATCGCGCAAGAGAGACGAGGGAGATAACCCATGAGCGATACGTTAATAGAACTATCGCGGTGGCAATTTGCATTAACTGCGATGTTCCACTTTATTTTTGTACCCTTAACACTAGGGCTAAGCTTTCTACTTGCTATCATGGAGTCGGTCTATGTGATGACAGGTAAAGAGATATACAAGCAAATGACCCAGTTTTGGGGAAAGCTGTTTGGTATTAACTTTGCCATTGGGGTCGCCACAGGCTTAACCATGGAATTCCAGTTTGGCATGAACTGGTCATATTATTCCCACTATGTCGGCGATATCTTTGGCGCGCCTTTGGCTATTGAAGGGCTTATGGCTTTCTTCTTGGAGTCTACCTTCGTGGGCCTGTTCTTTTTTGGCTGGGACAAAATGTCTAAGGTGAAGCACCTTATGGCTACTTGGTTAGTTGCCATTGGTTCTAACTTCTCAGCACTTTGGATCCTAATCGCTAATGGTTGGATGCAATATCCAGTAGGCGCTGAATTTAACTTTGAAGCGATGCGTATGGAAATGACCAGCTTCGCTGACGTTATTTTTAACCCTGTAGCACAGGTTAAATTCGTTCATACGGTTTCAGCAGGTTACGTGACCGGCGCCATGTTTGTGTTGGCAATTTCTAGCTACTATCTACTAAACCACAAGCATATTGCGTTTGCCCGTCGTTCGTTTGCGATTGCAGCCAGCTTTGGCCTAGCTTCAACTTTGTCAGTAATTGTTTTAGGTGACGAAAGTGGCTATGAACTTGGTGACGTGCAAAAAGTGAAATTAGCTGCTGTTGAGGCTGAATACGAGACGCATCCCGCGCCAGCACCGTTCACTGTTTTTGGTATACCTAACGATGAAAAAGAAGAAACCGAATACGCCCTTCAGATTCCTTGGGCAATGGGCATCATTGCTACTCGCTCTTTAACCGAAGAAGTGAAAGGTATTAAGGATCTTAAAGAAGATAATCGTGAGCGTATTTTAAACGGCATCAAAGCTTATGAAGTGCTTGATGATGTAAGAAATGGTACTGCAACAGCTGAGCAGCGCGCAGCCTTTGAAGCCAACAAAGACAGTCTTGGCTACGCCATGCTGCTTGAGCCCTACACAGACGATGTGTCAAACCCATCAGAAACGGCCATTCAACAAGCCGTTGACTACAGCATTCCACCGGTGGCCCCGCTATTTTGGAGTTTCCGAATCATGGTTGCCGCAGGCTTTATTATGCTTGCTCTGTTCTTGTGTGCATTTTATTACAGCACAAAACATAAAATCACCAAGCCTCGCTGGCTACTAAGAGGCGCTCTCTATGGTTTGCCACTTCCTTGGGTGGCCTGTGAAGCTGGCTGGTTCGTTGCTGAATATGGTCGTCAGCCATGGTCTATTGCAGAAGTACTGCCGGTGCATACCTCGGTGTCTAACTTGGCGATTAGCGATGTGGTAACCACTATTGTTGCCTATACCGTCTTCTACACAGCAATGTTCATCATTGGCTTTTACCTAATGAAAAAATTCGCGAAGAAAGGTCCTGTGCCTCCGGAAGATACAAAGACTGAAACTGAGCTTGATCTTATTGACCTTGATGAGCAAGGAGCAAAAGCATGATTGATTATGAACTGTTACGCGTCATTTGGTGGTGCTTAGTTGGCGTGCTGCTAATTGGGTTCGCCGTAACTGATGGCTTCGACTTAGGGGTGGGCGCATTGCTTACCCTTATAGGGAAAAATGACAAAGAACGTCGTGTGATGATTAACACCGTTGGGCCTCACTGGGACGGAAATCAGGTGTGGTTTATAACGGCAGGTGGTGCCATCTTTGCGGCGTGGCCAATGATTTATGCTACGGCGTTTTCGGGCTTTTACCTTGCTTTAGCGCTAACGTTAATTGCCTTATGGATGCGTCCTATTGGTTTTGATTACCGCAGTAAATTACCTAACCCACAGTGGCGCAAAGCTTGGGACTGGGCGCTATTTGCTGGTGGCATTATTCCGTCGCTCATCTTTGGCGTGGCGTTTGGTAACCTGTTATTAGGTGTGCCTTTCGAGCTAGATAGTACCCTTAAATCAACGTATACAGGTTCGTTCTTTGGTTTGCTAACGCCTTTCGCCCTGGTGAGCGGATTACTGTCAGTAGCTATTTTACTTAACCACGGTGCAACCTGGTTACAAATGAAAACCGATGGATTTATTGAAGTTAGAGCCCGCGCTGTGTCAGTAGTATTGAGCCTTGTAGGCGTAGCCTTGTTTGTTATTGCAGGTTTTTGGGTAGCATTTGGGTTAGATGGCTTTGTGATTACCTCTGCAATAGACACTATTGCTACATCGAACCCGCTTAAGAAAGAGGTAGCGATTGAAGCGGGCGCTTGGATGAGCAATTACAGCAAATATCCTTTCATGGTAATAGCCCCTGTATTAGGTGTAGTAGCTGGTCTTGCCTGCGCGCTCTTCTCTAAGAAAGGCAATCCGGGTATGGCGTTCGTATCAAGTGCACTGTTTATCACTGGCGTAATTTTAACGGCGGGCTTTTCAATGTTCCCGTTCTTAATGCCTAGCATCACAATGCCAGAAGCTAGCCTTACCGTATGGGATGCAACGTCTAGTCACATGACGCTAAACGTTATGTTCATCGTTGCCTGTATCTTTGTGCCAATTGTACTGAGCTACACCGCTTATAGCTTTTACGTGATGCGTGGTCGTATCAAAAATGATGACCTCGACCAATCTCACACTATCTATTAAGGAGATATTTATGTGGTATTTCGCTTGGATATTAGGTGTTTTACTGGCGTGCTCTTTCGGCATTATTAATGCGATGTGGTTGGAAGCAACGGAAAACATGGATAGACCCGAAGACCAAGAGTAGAAGTTGAGATAGGCTGGCCGCAAGAACACGCCGTGAACCCATCCATGGGGGCTTCGCAGCGGCATCCCTGCCGCTGAGAGTTCTTGCAGCCAGCCCACCACCACTTCGAAGAGAAAGTGAAAAAGAAGTGCGGAATTATTGAGCGGTGGAGGAGGGCTTTTTTGCAGCCAGCCTACCACTTCAAAAAAAGTTAAATATAAACGAAACAACAAAAAAGATAGAAACGAACAGTGATTAAAGAAAAGGTTCCCAACAGACAAACACTTACTAAGTGGTGTAAGGAAGTGGATAGCGCGCAATCGCTTGGCTTGCGCCGTTCGCTTATGTCACAGGTAGCGGTTAAGTGTTTGTCGCTTTTTTCTTTAATTATTGGCTTTTATTACTTTTCTAATATTGCTCAAGACTGGGTGGTGAATAAAACACCTGCGACTCGTGGCGATGTAGTAGGGCTTTCTTGCTGCTTAGCATTGTGCTGGTTATTTCAAGGCGCGTTTAACGCCCTTTCTAGTATGGGTAAAGCGAAGGCACTTGATAAACTTGAAGCGCATTTGAAGCAGGTGTTTGTCGCCCGTCAGCATGCGCTTATCCGCCAGCACTCTGTTTATTATTGGCAAACCCTTTGGCTGCAGCATATGCAGGCTTTTACCGATTGGGCCCTAGAATATCGGGTGCAGCAAATGATAGCGGTGATAGTGCCATTGCTGGCTTTAGCCGTTATTTTCTACGTAAACCCTGTAATCGGTTTTGGTCTACTGCTTACATTACCTGTTGTGCCGCTTTTTATGATCATCGTAGGCAAAGGGGCGGCCGCACTGCATCGCAAGCACTTTATTGCGCTTGAACGATTGGGTAGCTTGTTTACTGATCGCTTGGCGGCATTGCCTATGCTGGCTAGCTTTCAGGCTCATCAAAAACAAACTGATTTGTTAAAGCAAGCCAGTGATAATTTAAATACGCGAACTATGAAAGTGGTGAGTGTGGCGTTTCTATCTAACAGCGTGCTGGATTTTTTCGCCACGCTTGCCGTGGCCTTAGTGGCGGTATTTATCGGTTTTTCATTGTTGGGTGAATTAAGTATTGGGCCTGCAATAACACTACAGCAAGGTTTGTGGGTGCTGCTTACCGTACCCTTACTGTTAAGTGAAATGAAAAAATTGGGTCAGGTTTATCATCAAAAAGCACAGGCAGAAGCCGCGCAAGACGAACTTGCTCCTTTGTTCTCTGTGTATATTCAAGCTCAAATTAAAATGCTTTCAGATACAAAAGAAGATAGCCATTCTGAGCATATAAACACACCACGCGAATCTTTGCTTTCAGCCTCTCACTTTAACGTTTTTGAGATGAACGCGTCGCTATTTACGTCGTTATCATCCTCTACAAACGAACTGCCTGCATTGCTTAGCGCAGATAGCCTTAATGTTTTTAAAGGCGATAGAATTTTACTCAGCGGTGCTTCGGGCTCTGGTAAAACGCTGTTGTTAGAAGCACTCGGTGGGCAGCGCCCTGCATCTCACAAATTTAACGAGCCGGTTGTGTGGATCACGCAGCACCCAGTAGTAACACCAGGTTCGGTACGAGAGAACTTATGCCTTGATGACTGCTATACGGATGAAGCGCTTAACGAGGTGCTTCACGCGGTAGAATTAGGGCAGTGGCTAGCCCTATTACCCTATGGACTAGACACGTTAATGACAGATTACCCATTACTTTCTGGGGGCGAGGCGCAGCGTCTATCTCTAGCTCGGGCTTTGTTGCGAGACGCTGGCACATGGTTATTGGATGAACCAACGGCGCATTTACCAGATCCCCAACATCACAGACTGGCTCAGCTTATCAACCGCCTTGGTGACAACAAAACCTTGATTTGGGCTTCACACAAGGCACTGCCTGCCAATTGGTTCACACACTTCTGGAGTATCAAAAACGGTGAAGTGAAAACAGTATCAATTGCTAGCCAAAGCAAAGAGCAGGCGTCGACCAATGAATAGTACTAAACCCGCCTATTTGACTTTATTGCTCGCCCTAGCTCATGGTGTAGCAGGCATCAGTATCTTGGTTATTTCTTCTTGGTTTATTGCCGTCAGCGCAATTGCGCCTGTGGGCTTTAACTATGTCATTCCTGCTGTTGTTATCCGCGCACTTGCGCTACTTCGCATTGCATCAGGCTACGCCAGTATGTGGGTTGGCCACAACGATTTACTTGCTCGGATAGCCAATATTAGATTAGGCGTATTCAGCCAGCTTGAAAACAGCCAGATTAATGAAAAAGCCTTAACGACGGAAGCACTAGCTCATCATACCGAAGAGCTTGCTAGTCGTTGGATAGCGTGGATAGCGCCGCTGTCTAGCATTATGTTTATTTTCACAAGTCTTTGTTTTATAGCCACGTGGTTTGACTTTCCTGGTGCAGGGTTGCTTATTGCCCTTTTTGCGGCGTGGTTGATAGCGGAAGTACTACAAGGGCTAGGGGCGCTTCGTATCGCTGAGCGCGCGACGTGCGCGAATGCCGAGTTTAGACAAGCGTCGAACAACTTTTTAAATAGTAGTGCAATTTGGCATTTAAACTTGGGGCTTGTAGGTCGGCGCGAAGACAATGTTACTAGGGCATACAATAGCCATAGCGCTTCTAATGCCAGCACGCTGGATGTTAAAGAGATAAAAGCATCGAACATAGTCGGAAAAAACGTCAGTGCTAAAGCAGTATGGCAAGAAAAGATCGCACAAAAAAATACAGCTAATCGCACCGCGTGGTGGTTTCAGGGTATAGCGTTTTTGTTGGTTGTGCTTATGATGTCTGGTGCTTTATCCATCGCGCAGATGCTGCTTTTTGCTCCCATCGCTATCGTAGTGCCTATGGTATTGCTAGCGGCGCCCGATTGGGCGGGGAACGCTTTTTCAAGCATATCTAAGTTTGCACAATACAAACAAAGCGTAAAAGCGCTTCGGCAAATGAAAACAACGCCCATCAAGATGCTTTGTGAAAGAGAGATAAATACAGCGATAACCTTAACGGATTTTTCGATAAAAGGCCGTCGTACGAACAAAGTGAATACAAGCATGTTAGCTAAAGGTGTGGTTTGTGTGTCAGGTGCCTCTGGTTGTGGTAAATCATCTTTGCTTCAGGGGCTCGCGGGGCTACTTCCTGCCAACGGGAAACGAGAGATTGATGGCGTAACCATGCCCCCTGGTTTAGTCTCAAACTGGCGCTATGTTGAGCAAGAGCCCATCATATTATCTGGTACGCTTGCTTTAAATTTAGACCCTGCTGGACAGGAAATACCCCACAATCAAATGACGACGCTGCTGCAAGAGCTAGGTTTGGATAAGGGCTTATTATTGACTACTTGGGTAGGCAAAACAGGACGGCCACTATCTGGTGGTGAAAGAAAGCGCGTAGCGCTAGCTCGGGCTATTTTAGCTAATCCACGAGTATTACTTGTAGATGAGCCGTTTGAAGGCTTAGACATTCACACACAACAACGTGTGTGTGACGTGTTAAACCGCTTTGCTACCGATAAGCTAGTGATAATTGCTTCACATGTCACCCCTAAAGCCCTCGCGGTGAAAAAAAACGTACAGTTAGACGAAGCGAGCATGGTTACCGTTAACGGCGAGCATCGCGCTACTTTGTAGCGAACTGCTCGAAGTCTTTTGTAATGTCTTCCAGGCTTCTTCCTTTTGTTTCAGGGAATAGCTTGGCGACCAGTATCAAGCTCACTAAAGCGAAGCCTCCGTATATGGCAAATGTGGCGGCAGCCCCCAAATTGGCTAGCTCCCATGGGAATACCATTTGAACCAAGAAGCTTGTGAGTGAATTCACCATACCCACCAATGAAATAGCCAGTGCCCGAGTTTGGTTAGGAAATATCTCGGCCAGCATGGCCCACATAACAGGGCCCAATGACATAGCGAACGAAGCAACAAAGGCTATGATGCCAAAAAGCACTAACGGCGCATTCATAGTAATACTGCTAGTAAGTAGCGGTTGTTGATAGGTGTCGTATTCACTGCTTGTTAGCACGGCCTTAAGCGCACGTTTAAAGCTTACATCTGAATAATAGGTTTCTTTGATTAACGGAGTTAGCTTGGCAGCGACCGAAGGACTCTCTTGGGAAAGTTCTGTAATCTCAGTTTGCTGTACTTGATACGTTGCCTGCTTAAACCCATAAGTGCAGATAGCCATACTGATCACTACGCCAGTAAGACCTATCAACAACAAAGGCTTTCTGCCCCACTTATCAATGGTTAACATGGCGACTATGGTGAACGCTACATTTACCACGCCAATCAATACCGCTTGCATAAAGGCTGCATTGGTACCTACACCACTTTGTTCAAAAATAGTAGGAGCGTAAAAAAAGATAACGTTGATGCCGGTAATTTGCTGCGCAATGGCAATAATGATTCCCACCATCAAAGGAAAACGCATGGCTTTTGTTTTTAGAAAGCCAAGGCGCTCGCCTAGTGACCAAGATCTTTCTTTCAACGATGACGAAATGTCTTCAACCAGCGCTTTTGCTTGTGCATGGTCGAATAAGCGGTTTATTACCTGCTCTGCCTCTTTCTGACGCCCTTTTAATACCAGCCAACGGGGGCTGCGAGGAATAGTAAAAAGTAAGCTAAACCATAGAAGTGCAGGAATAATTTCTAGGCCCAACATATAGCGCCACAAATGTATATCTAAGCCTATGTCGGTCACCCAAGGCGCTGCGCTGTTACTTAGCTGTAATAAATAATAATTGGTGAAATAAGACAGGGCGAAACCAAACACAATGTTGAGCTGGTTTACCGACACCATCTTTCCCCTATTGCGTGGTGCGCTAATTTCGGAAATATACAGTGGGGCGATAATTAGTGAACAAAATGCGATGCCGCCGATAAACCGAGAAAGCACCAGCAGTTCGAAATTGGGAGCGAGGGCAGAGCCAACGGACGAAAGTAAATATAAGAAAGCCACAAGTATGAGCGCTTTTCGCCTGCCTATAGCGTCACTGATACCGCCAGCAAATAGCATAGCGATGAGCGCTCCAAGGGTAGGTGAACTGACAACAAATCCCTGCTGCCAGTCATTTAAGCCAAATTCAGCGTCTATAAAGCCGTTGGCTCCCGCTATTACACTGGCATCGAAACCGAAAATAAAGCCTCCAAGCGAGACAATCAGAGTGTAATACAGAGATGGAGACAGGGCTTTATTCATTTTATAGGTTGCCTAATGTATCCCTATTTATCACTTCAGGAACAAACAGGTGCTCAATTGGAGTAGGGCTCTTTATGTTATAAACATGTTGAAGCACCCAATAAGCCGCCATTTCTCCCATAGCGTGGATAGGGTTATTTATTGTGGTGAGTTTAGGGTAAAGATAGCGCGAAAATAACACGTTATCGAAGCCAACAATGGAAAGCTGTTCAGGGATATCAAAGCCAGCTTCTCTCGCTGCTGTCATTGCGCCTGAGGCCATTTCGTCGTTGGCACAAACTAGCGCAGTAAAATTTGGATAGTGTTTTTGAAGGTGAAGCATGCCTTCATGGCCTGCCGATTCGTGAAAATCTCCTTCAAACATACTAGTTTCTTCAAACTTAATCCCGGCCTCTTCAAGCGCGCGCTTGTGGCCAGCAAGCCGATCACTGGCATCTTTTTTAAACAGTGGGCCGCTGATATACCCAATATGCTTGTGGCCTGCATTAATTGCTGCCTGTGTGGCCAGATAGCCGCCTTGTTCGTTGTCTACAACAAAGCAGTTGTCATTTAAGTCATCTACCTTGCGGTTAATAACAACAACGGGAACATTACCGTCGACCAGTTGTTTTAGATACTCGTCAGACACTGCTTCAGCGTGCAAAATGAGAGCGTCGCAGCGACGACTTTTTAAAAACTCTATAGCCTCGTGTTCACGTTTTTCATCGACATGCCCGGCGGTAATGATAACGTGCTTGCCGTTTTGCTTTAGCACCTGTTCTACGGTACTCATCAAGTCGCCAAAGTAGGAGCCGTGCAGTTCTGATACGAGTAAACCCACACTGTTCGTGCGGTTTGACGCCAAAGACTGGGCAATAGCGTTGGGTTGATATCCCAATGATGCCATTGCTTCTTCAACTTTCTTGCGCGTGCGCTCACTTACCCGCGCGTTACCATTCATAACACGAGAGACGGTAGCCAGCGATACACCCGCAGCTTCTGAGACTTGATAAATTGTTGCCATACAGTTCGGTACTTATTCTTATTTGATACCGCTAATGTACCCATTTAAACGGCTCTTAACCAGTTTTGAGTAGGCCAAAGCACTTTGTTTCAATGTACGTTTTTGCGTCTCATAGTCTACATAGACAATGCCAAAGCGTTTTGAATAGCCTAGCGCCCATTCAAAGTTATCCATTAGACTCCAGGCAAAATATCCGCGTATATCCACGCCTTGCTTCATCGCCTCATCAACCGCGTTAAGGTGGGTATGGAAATAGGCAGTTCGATCGTCATCTTTTACTTCGCCGCCAATTAGCTCATCGTTCATTGCCGCACCGTTCTCAGTGATGTAGATAGGCGGCAGCGCGTAGCGCTGATTAAGATCGACTAATAATTCTGTAAATGCATCTGGCGTGATTTCCCAACCCATAGCCGTAAGTTCGGTGGTAGCAGGAGGGACAACTTCAAACCAACCTGCGCCGTCACTTTTATAGAGAGTGCGGGTGTAAAAGTTGATACCCAAATAATCGATAGGCTGTGAAATAAGATCCATATCACCATCAAGGATCTCAGGCCTAACTTCTGCGTCTAGTCGCTCGATTACGTCAGGGTACTTACCATCTATGATTGGCTGCAAATACCATTGATTATGATATTCATCGGCAAGTTTTGCGGCTTCAATATCGTTACTGTCACTGCCTATCGTATGGCAGTTGCTAAAGTTAAGCACAATCCCATTTTTGCTGTTTGGGCACAGGCGCTTAAGTACTTTTAGCGCTAGGCCGTGAGCAAGTAGTAGGTGATGAGCTGCTCGACGCCCGTTAGCCATGCCTGTTTTGCCAGGCGCGTGTATCCCTTCTTCGTAACCTAGGTAAGCAGAGCAGAAGGGCTCATTTAACGTGGCGTATGAATAAACTTTTTCGCCTAATGTACTTGCAACAGCTTCGGCATATTTCTCAAATTCAAAGGCGGTGTCGCGGTTGAGCCAGCCTCCGTTGTCCTCTAAGTGTTGAGGAAGGTCCCAGTGATATAGCGTTACGAACACTTTCATGCCACGTTCAATAACCTCGTTCACTAGGTTGACGTAAAACTGCATGCCCACTTCGTTGATGGTGCCATCCTGATTCATTACGCGAGGCCAAGAAATAGATAGGCGATAAGCGTCTAAGCCAAGGGAGTCAATAAGTTCAATATCCTGTTTCCAAAGCTTCACATGATCGCAGGCAATATCTCCGTTTGTGCTGTCGGAAATTGTATTTTCTTCTGCACAAAACGTATCCCAAATACAATCTAACCTTCCCCCTCTATCTCCTTCTATTTGAAAGCTTGATGTAGCCACACCAAATAAAAAATCTTTCGATAACATCGCTGAAGTAGAAGGGAGGTTAATTTCTGGCATCGTGAGAATGTCCTGATTATTACAAAATCTTATATTTACAATGTGCAATACAAAGTAAATAACATCATATTTACATTGAATTCGATAACGCTTCATGTAATTATCTGCTCAATGTAAGCGCTTACAAAGTTATAAAAGGGCTATTTTTGCTGTTGTGTAAGCGCTTTCAATTCTAAATCTATCATTAATTCGAAAAATAGCAACAGAGGTTATTTGTGGACACACCAGTGCAGCCTAATAATTTAAACGCCCAAGAGGGAAATGTGAATGGTAGTTACCGTTTTGCACTTATCTCGCTTACTACGTTGTTTTTCATGTGGGGTTTTATAACGTGCTTGAACGACATTCTCATACCTTATCTAAAAGGGGCTTTTAATTTAAGCTTCACACAAGCAATGCTTATTCAGTTTTGCTTTTTTAGTGCCTATTTTGTCGTATCTTTACCAGCCGGTATGGTGGTGTCGCGCATTGGTTATCAAAAAGGTATTGTTCTAGGTTTGGGCATAGCCTGTGTTGGATGTTTGTTGTTTTTCCCTGCTGCCTCGACCCAAATATACGGTATTTTCTTACTAGCACTTTTTATCCTGGCGTCGGGAATTACCGTTCTTCAAGTCTCTGCTAATCCGTATGTTACCGCTCTTGGTGACCCTAATACTGCGTCTTCACGCCTTACGATGACTCAAGCGTTTAATGCGTTTGGTACCACAGTTGCGCCGTTTTTTGGCTCCTACCTGATTTATGGGGCTACCGGTGAACATGGCGGCGGCACGCCAAGTGCGTCAGATGTCCAGGTGCCTTATCTGATTCTTGCTGCTTCGTTACTTTTATTAGCGCTCGTTTTTATGTATTTGAAGCTACCTAAGCTAAATCATACCAGCGCCAGTACGGGTGTATTTAAAGGCGGCGCGTGGCACCACAAGCATCTTGTTTTAGGCGCAGTAGGCATATTTATGTATGTAGGCGCTGAAGTTGCTATTGGCAGTATGTTAGTGAACTATTTAGCGAGTCCTGCAGTTGGGGGGCTTACCGAGGCAGGTGCTGCAAAACTTCTGGCTTACTACTGGGGTGGTGCCATGGTCGGACGATTCATCGGTGCAGTAGTCATGCAAAAAATATCTGGCGGTTATGTGTTGGCGTTCAACGCCTGTGTTGCGATCGTATTAATTTTGTTATCCCTTTCAAGTACAGGAAGCGTAGCGCTATGGACTATACTCGGTGTGGGCTTATTTAACTCAATTATGTTTCCAACCATTTTTAGTCTTGCCCTTCAGCAGTTGGGGAAAGATACGCCGCAAGGCTCAGGTATTCTATGCTTGGCAATAGTAGGTGGCGCTATCGTGCCCTTGCTTCAAGGAATGCTGGCGGACTCTATTGGCGTCACATTGTCGTTTTTACTTCCAGCTTCTTGCTATCTCTACATCGCCTATTATGGTCTTGTGGGAAGCCGCGTAGCTAAATTTCAATCCACTGAAAAGTAACGAGGATTAATAATGCGAAAAAGTCTAATCGCAAACGTTGTTACAGGTGCACTAGTTAGTGTTTTAGTTAGTGCTTGTACAACCGAGAATAACGCTTCTTCAGTTAACAGTGCCAATGATAAACCGAATAAAGCCAGTGAAATTTGGCCTGCATTAAATATCGAGGTGAAGGCTGACCCAGCGGTAGAAAGCAAGGTTTCAGACATTCTTTCTACCATGACACTTGAGCAAAAAATTGCACAGATGATCCAGCCTGAAATTCGCAATATAACCGTCGAGGATATGCGTCAGTACGGATTTGGTTCTTACCTAAACGGTGGTGGCGCATTCCCTAATAACGACAAGCATGCGACACCTGATGACTGGGTAGCGCTTGCCGAAAAGCTATATCAAGCGTCGGTGGATGACAGCCTTGATGGCTCGACTATTCCGACGATGTGGGGAACGGATGCGGTTCACGGTCATAACAATGTTATTGGTGCGACTTTATTTCCTCATAACATAGGTTTAGGTGCAGCAAACAACCCTGAGCTAGTAGAGGAAATTGCCCATATCACAGCAAAAGAAGTGATGGCGACAGGCATTGATTGGGTATTTGCACCAACGGTTGCTGTTGTACGTGACGACCGCTGGGGTCGTACTTATGAAAGTTATTCTGAAGACCCTGCCATTGTTAGGGAATATGCAGCTTCTGTTGTAAAAGGCCTTCAGGGCGCTGCAGAAAAAGATTTTTTAAGCGACCAGCGCGTTATCAGCACAGTAAAACATTTCGTGGGTGACGGTGGAACGGTTGGTGGTGATGACCAAGGCGACAATATTGCCAGCGAGCAAGACTTGTTCGATATTCATGCCCAAGGTTACGTGGGCGGATTAACGGCGGGTGCTCAGTCGGTTATGGCGTCTTTTAACAGCTGGAATGGTGAAAAGCTTCATGGTCACAAATACTTATTAACTGACGTACTTAAAGATCAAATGGGTTTCGATGGATTCGTAGTCGGCGATTGGAACGGCCACGGTCAAGTAGCCGGCTGTAATAACGAAGACTGCGCTCAAGCCATTAACGCCGGCTTGGATATTTTTATGGTGCCTAGTGACTGGAAGGTGCTTTACGACAACACAATCGCTCAAGTGAAAGATGGCACTATTGCAATGTCGCGTATTGACGATGCGGTTCGCCGAATTCTTCGCGTCAAAGTTCGAGCAGGCCTATTTGACAAGCCAAGTCCGGCTAATCGTCCGCTATCGGCCGACCGCTCATTAATTGGTAAAGCTGAGCACCGTGAAGTAGCCGGTCAAGCGGTTCGTGAATCGCTAGTGTTATTGAAAAATAAAGATAAAACTTTGCCGCTTTCGGCGACTAAACGCATAATGGTAGCAGGTGATGGCGCCGACAATATCGGCAAGCAATCAGGTGGTTGGAGTGTTACGTGGCAAGGCACAAATAATACGAATGATGACTTCCCAGGTGGCAGCTCAATTTATGACGGTATTAAGGCGCATGTAGAAAACGGGGGCGGTGACGTAGAACTTTCGGTTGACGGTAGTTTTGAAACCAAGCCTGACGTGGCGATAGTTGTTTTTGGTGAAGAACCTTATGCTGAAGGCCATGGTGATAGAGAAACCTTAATTTATCAGCACGGCAGCAAAAAAGACTTAGCACTGCTAGAAAAACTGAAATCCCAAGGTATTCCTGTGGTATCGGTGTTTATCAGTGGTCGTCCAATGTGGGTAAATGCTGAACTTAATGCTTCTGACGCGTTTGTTGCTGCTTGGCTTCCGGGCTCTGAAGGTGCAGCGGTAGCCGATGTACTTTTTGGTAAGCATGATTTCAAAGGTAAGCTTTCTTTCTCTTGGCCATCGGAACCTCAGCAAATCGTGAATAAGGGCGATGAGACCTACGAACCATTGCTACCCTATGGATTTGGTCTAACCTTTGATGCCGAAAACGTATTAAGCGATTCGCTAAACACTGAGATAAAAGTAAGCACTGATAACAACGAGGCAATGGAAGTTCTAAACGGTGCCGTTCAGTCTCCATGGGTGTTGTGGTTGTATTCGGGTGATGAGTCGTTAACAGTGAGTGCAAGCACTCATACTGTCGGAGCATTGACGTACCGCACCGTCGATAAGGTGGTTCAAGAAGATGCCCGTAAAGTGACATTTGATGGCTCTGAGTTCGCGGCGATGCGCTTTGCAAGTAAGAGCTTTTTCCGCGAGGATTTAAGTGCGCTATTACTCACGCAAGGTGCGCTTAGCTTTAATGTAAGCCGTCATTCAGATATCACGCAGCCTGTAACTGTGGGAATGAACTGTGAAGGCGAGGGCGACGCGCCAGGAAGTTGCTCAACACAACTTGATATCAGTGAGCAGCTTAAAGCAATGCCTGTTGATACCTGGACGAATGTGAGTATTGACCTACAGTGCTTTGTTGACGAAGGTATCGACTTTACCGGTCTTGTAGTACCGTTTGAATTAGGTAGTGCGGGTAAAGCAAGCTTGAGTGTGGCAGATATTCAGTTTAAGCCAGGTGCGGCAGAGTCAGCGAGTATAAGCTGTCAGGATTAACTAGAAAGCTTAAGTATTAACGCTACTACTTTATGAAAGTCGCCAGCCTAAACGCTGGCGACTTTTTTATTTGTAATCACCCGTTACTACGTAATAATGCCTTAGAGAAAAAAGTGTTTTAAAAACCATTGTTGATGCTTTTTGAGAAAATATGCCAAGTACAGGGTTAGCGTTTTCGGACTCAAGAATTACAATGTTCTCAACTCATTAAGACTTGAATTCACAGATTGTTTTAGTCTTTATGACTGAAAATAAAAATGCTACTTCCGCCAAATTTGTTATCCACATTAAGTTCATCGTTACTTTGTTTAATAAGCTCCTATGTTTCCATATCTTTTGGTACTGAGAAGTACTTGGATAAAAGGTTTGTGCGCTGAATCTTGGGGAAATACGCACTTGCCGATAATTATCAACAATCGAATCTACAATTTTTTTAAGCCTCGAAAACCGGCGTTATTTTTGAAGGGAAAGGTCAGGTGACCTAAAGTGAGTTCCTTTCTACCATAGCGTGCTTAGGCACTTGCTTGTCTAATACTACTCTTACCTCAGTCCCTTTGTTCAGGTTATCAAAATTGAAAAGTACTTAGTTGAAGAGTACTTTGGAAAATTTGAGCGCGCTTAAAACAAAAAAAGGGCCTTAAAAAGGCCCTTAGCGTAATAGCTTGATAACTTAGAAAGAATATCTAGCGCCTAGCGTGTAGCGAGGACCATATTGACGAGCAAATAAGAATTGCTCTTCAAAGCGGCCGTAACCACGCTCGGTTTCGTCGTTGATGTTTACACCTTCTAGGAAGACCGTTAAGTGCTCATTTACATCGTAGTTGATGCTGGCGTCAACCTGACCAAAGGTGTCGAACTGAGTCGCTGGGTTATCCGCCGAGCCCTGCGCTTGACCAATACCAACTAGATAGTCTGAACGCCATGCATAGGTTACTTTAACTGACAAGCCTTCTTTCTCGTAGAACACTTGAAAGTTAGCAGAATCACTGATGCCTACCAGCGGGTTTTGCTGTTCAAGGTCGTACGGGTCATACTTTACGTCACCGTCAACAAGCGTTGCGTTAGCGCCAAAACCGAAGCCTGTTTCACCGAACGTATGTTGAACGGCAAGCTCGATACCTTCTACTGTTCTAGAATCACTAAGGTTACGAGGTTTAACCACGTTCCACTCAATAAGCGGGTCGTCTGAGTTAGGCTCAACAACGCCATCTGCATCAGCGTAGCCTGCTTCTCTGAAGTAGTCGTAAATGTTACTGTTGGTGGCCTGAATGCCTTCTGCCTGAAGTGCAGAAACAGCTTCTTGCCATCTTGGCCCCTGATAGATGTCGTTTAGGCCGTCAAAGGTCTCAAGCCTACCTTGGGTATCGATATAGTTTTTCACTGACTTTCTGAATAGGCCGACAGACGCATAGCTCGCTTCGTCGTAGTACCATTCGAAAGATAAGTCTAAGTTAGTTGACTCATATGGTTTAAGGTCGGTACTGCCTTCAGATACTACCCTCGAGCCAATTTTAGGGCTTCCGCTAAATGAACGTCCGCCTTGCAAGAAACCGATAGGTGCGCGAGTAATTGATTTACCCCAAGAGAAGCGGGCAACAATATCGTCTGTTACATCAACTTTCACGTCGAACATAGGAAGCAGTACATCGTACTTACCGGTAAAGTCCTGCTCTTCAACGCCGTCTTGGAAAACAGTGATCCACTCGCCAGCCGCAACCCAATTAACCTGAATAGGTACGCGAACTTCAGCCGTGCTTGGTACTTCCGTTTCTTCGTAGCGAAGACCTGCGTTAACCTGAACATAGTAATCGCTAACTTCAAAATCCCATTCAGTCTGTACGTAAATTGAGTCTGTTGTCTCTTCTACATTACTTACTGAAGGATCGCCGCTGAAATATGGGTCGATAGAGTACGCATTGCTCTCACCCACAACATCAGCAGTGATGAATTGAAGCTGACGCGCAATGGCTTCATCGAAGTCAAAGGTGTAGTAATAGCCAGGGTTCATGCTTGCGCCACCACCATCAAAGGCGTTTAAGAAGCCTGAGGTGTCGTTGCGAACGAACATGCTGTCTGGGAAAATTTCCGTAAACGACGGGCTAAAGCCAGGTCCGCCGCGTAGTCCGCTCCATGCGGTAAAGCCAGAAAGAGACTGTTCTGTGCGAGCTACACCAAAATCAATTTTAACAAGCGGAATATCCCACGCAGAGTTATACCAAGTACCGTCTAATTGCAGTTGCTCAATGTCAGAGCGTCCTGGTGAATAGATGAACTGACTGAAGTTAGAGTCAATTTCACCCGGCATAATTTCGTTGGTGCCGTTATTCCAGTTTACATAGACTTGTGGGATTTCACCTTCACGGTAGTCATAAACTTTAGACTCTAACTGATTTGAACCAAGAATGATCTGCCCAGCGCTACCCAGCCCTTCGTCATAACCATTGTCGGTTTTGTTGTAAGAATCATGGTAATCCAAACGTAAATGCCAATCGTCATTTACCATCCAGTCTAAGTTTACACCCAGTGAGCGGGCGTCAACGCGAGTGGTATTGCGGCTTGCGGTAAACGAGCCGTCATCGCCACTGATATCTGCATAAACAGCTGTGCCGTTCTCATCAAGCTCATAAGCATTAATGTTAGCACCAAAGTTGTTCCATATACCCCAACCTACAGTATTAGTGCCGGTGGTAGCGCGAGACGCCGTGTAGTCTATGGTTGCAGTAAACGCATCTACAGGGCGGAACTGGAAAGTAACCTGACCATTCGAACGTTCACGTTGAATGTCGTTAATGCTGTAGTTCATGTCTTTCGGGAAGAACGCTACATCGGTAATATTGGTGCGGTTATCAACAACATTACTTGGATCTATATTTTGAGGAAGGTCTTCATTCTCTTGAAGTACCCAACCTTGAATGCTAGCAGCTTGTTGTTGGAAATCACGCTCTTGGTGAGAGAATGAAACGCCGAACCCGAACATGTCGTCCGCGAAGGTATTGGTGTAAACACCTGCAATTTCTGGCGTTACATCGTCACCAGCTTCGTTAGACGTATCGTAAATACCTTTCACTGAAATAGTTGCGTTTTGTCCTGACTGGGCAAGCGGCTTCATAGTAATGATATTTACCGTAGCACCTAAACCACCACTTGGGTTTTCTGCACGGGCTGTTTTTTGAAGCTCTAACGTGCTTACGCCTTCAGATGAAAGGTTGGCAAGGTCAAATGAACGGGTAAAACCAGTACCCGGCATTTGACGACCGTTTAGTGTCACTAGGTTGAATTCTGGACCAAAACCTCGAACGGTAATTTGGCTACCTTCACCGTTATTACGGCTAATGGTTACACCGGTAATGCGTTGCAGTGCTTCTGCTAGGTTTGTATCAGGGAATTTACCTAGCTCTTCAGCTGATATGGCGTCTACTACACCGTTTGAACTGCGCTTTAAGTCCATCGAGCGGATCATACTGCCGCGAATACCGCTAACCTGAATAACTTCTACTTCGCCTTCCGCGGGTGTTGCCGTTTCCGCCTCTTGTGCGTAGGTAGGTAGTGCTAGTGTGGAGCCCATCAACAAAGCCATTGACGTGGCAAGCTGGGTCTTTTTAAAAGTAGTGTGTTTCATAATTGCCCTACTGATTCTTATCAATAAAACACCGCCACCCGTTTTCGAGCGGCGGTGGCTTTGTTATTGCGCCGCTATTTCTACGTTATCTACGCGATATACTGCACCTTCGCCCGTCCCCCATGCTGGGAACATCATGATGACGTTGATAGCACTAATATCTAGGCCAGCGTCAAACAGAGTTTGCAGTGGGAATGTATAGGTCTGCCATTCGCCTTGCACAGGTTCTGCACCTTCAAGACTTGCAGAAAGTGGAAGCTCAACAGCGGTTGATGCGCCTATTGACTCTATTTTAAATAGCCAAGGTGCTGACGAATCATTTGGCATTGAGCTTACTTTCATCTCAAAGCGCACTGCGCCGTTTGTAAGTAGTGAGGATGCATCGTATGAGTGACCGTCATCTGCAATGATGCCCATTACGGTTGGTGCTTCGCCAATTCTAAACTCTGCAACGGTGCCATGCTCAGCGTCATCTATTTCTTCTGTAGGTGTAGAACCGCCACAGCAATCCCAGATTCTCCACTGCTCTGCGGCAGTATCTGCAAACAGGGTAATACCACCAGCTGGCGCTTCAGCACCACTGTCAGGGTGATAAATCTTCACGTTGTCTAAGCGATAGACCGCGCCCTCACCTGTTCCCCAAGCTGGGAATACCATGATCACGTCGATACCACTTACATCTAAGCCACGTGCCTGTAGGTCTGAAATAGGGAAGGTATAAGTTTGCCATTCACCTTCAGATGGCGCTTGACCCTCTACGCTTTCAGCAAGCGGAAGCTCTACAGCAGTGGAGGCATCGTTAGACTCTACTTTGAATAGCCATGATGCCTCGGCGTTGTTAGGTGCATTAACTACACGCATATCAAATTGCAGTAAACCGCCATCTGTTAGCGCTGTTGCATCAAATGGTGTATCACCGCCGCCAGCAGCAGAGCGTGTGATAAAGCCCATTACGGTAGGTTCTGCGCCAATGCGGAACTCCGCTGTTAAACCGTGTTCTTCATCGTCCATTTCTTCCGTTGGTGTTGAACCACCACAGCAGTCCCACATCGGCCAATCCGGATTTTGGCCGTCTTCGAAGATGGTAAGTTCAGGATAGGTAACGCCACCTTCTTGTGAGATTTCAACATTGGCAATGCGATAAACTGTGCCGTTACCAGTATCCCACGCAGGGAAAACCATGATTACATCGATAGCACTCGTATCAAGTCCAGCCTCAGCCAGTGTACTTAGAGGGAACTCATACGATTCCCACACGCCTTGCTCTGGCGTTGCGCCAGCGGTGTCTGACGGCCCTACATAACCATCCATAAGAGGAAGTTCTGCAAAAGTACTACCTTCAGAACTTTCAATTTTAAATAACCAGTTTGTGGTTGCATTGTTTGGGAGCGAGGTTACCTTTAAGTCAAACTTAACGCTGCCGGTCTCTTCTATTGGCGAAGCGTCGAACGGCGATGCCTCACCTTCTGGGTCGGAGATGAATTGCGATCGGCTAATAAAGCCCATTACTGTAGGTGCTTCACCAAATGTGAATTCATACACTTGACCTTGGCTCGCATCTTCAACTAATGCAGGCGTTGAACCACCACAGCAATCCCATGCTGGCCAATTCGGATTTGGTGTTCCATCAAAGATAGTCAGGTTTTGTGGAATACCTGTAGATGGCGGAGTCGGTACAGGTGCTGCACCTTCAACTAATGCGTCATCTAAAGAATCATAACCTGGGCGCACAGTTTCACAGCCTTTGCCAGTATCTGGGTCTGACGCACATTCATATACGCGTACATAATCTACTTCGAAGGTTTGACCTTCTGCGAATGCTTCAGCATCAATACCGGTTTCATTTACATTGGCTGGCCAATCGCCACCTACCGCAAAGTTTAGAATCAGATAAAACTCTTGGTCAAATGGCGCATTATCCCAGTGAGTTGTTAGCTCGCCAGTACCTTGTTCATAGTACTCAGCATACCAACCGCGGTGTGTAAGAGCGGTAGCGTCGCCGTTTGCATTGTAACGCACCTCAGAACGTCGCTGTGTAGCGTACAAATATCCATCCATGTACCAGCGGATTTCTCCTTCCTGCCATTCAATGGCGTAGGTATGAAAGTCATCAGCAGGGTTTGCGCCATCTGGTAATGAATAGGCTTGGCCAGAGCTATCGTTATTTGGCCATTCTTGACCGTAGTGAAGGGTGCCATAGATGTGATTTTCTGGATTACCTTCAGCGTTGGCCGCTTTTAGGTTCACTGCTTCAACAATGTCTATCTCACCAGAGCGTGGCCAACCGCCGTAAACTTCATCAGTTGGCATCATCCAAAATGCTGGCCAGCTACCTTGGCCTTCTGGCATTTTTGCACGCATTTCAATGCGTCCGTATTTAAAGTCGGCTTTGTATCGTGTATTAAGACGGGCTGATGTGTAAGGTTTTGGCGCACCCTCTTCTGCTGGGAGCGCAACAATTTTTAAACTGCCTTCTGAAACAAAGGCGTTGCCTTCACTGTCGGTATAACATTGTGCTTCGTTATTACCTCCACCGTTACAATCTACTTCATGGGTCCAGTTATCGTCATCAATACTAGTACCGTCAAATTCGTCACTCCAAACAAGCTGCCAGTCACTGACTGGAACAGACGCGTCCACAGCTGTGATATTGGTAGAGGTTTCTGCTCCACCACCACAGCCAACTAGGGTTGTGACTGATATCGCAGCAGCTACCTGCGATAGTTGAGTGAATTTTTTATTCATTATTTCAGCCTTGGTCAAAGATTTTGGGTTTTTATGTTGTGGCAAAAGCCACATTTAGCCTTTTGGAAGCGCTTACATTTTTGTTTTAGAGTTTTGTAAGCGCTTACATTTTGCTAACATTAATTCAACGGCAATCAAAGGTCAATGCATCTAGCTTAGTTTTGAACCTTATATTGTTAAATAATTGGTCTAATATATTGCCTCTACAAGTAAGGCGAAAGCGGCGGTGTAATCGATATTTCTTGGGCTGCAAAACGGCAAAGGCAGTCATTTTTTGTAGTTAACAGATTTTTAATGAGAATAGAGATATCAATGTTTATTTCAATCTGTATAGCCGTCAATAGTGTCTAACCACGCGTGTTTTACATCTGTATTGTTAAGTAATGTAGGAGCATGTTTTTTATTTAACAGTTATTAAACACTTGCATTACATTCATCCTGATCGTATTGTTGCATGTAAGCGCTTTCAAGCATTCCGCACTCTTTTGTAAGCGCTTACATAAGGTGCTGAATTTAAGTGCCAAAATAAAGTATCGAATTAAAAATGTGGGGATAGAGTAACGTTTCTACAACTTACCCTTTTCCTACATCCATTAAACAGTAATGCTGGGATACACATGACTACATTTAAGAAAACACGTTTGGCATCAAGCATGTCATTAGTATTGGGAGCACTCATTACCTCTCCAGTACAAGCGCAGGAAAATGATAAAGAAATCGAAGCCGGAAACTTTGAGGTTATTGAAGTAAGCGGTATTAGAGAAAGTTTGACGAAGGCTATGCTGACAAAGAAAGCAGCATCAGGCGTAGTTGACGCAATTTCTGCCGAAGATATTGGTAAGTTTCCCGATACTAACCTAGCAGAATCACTTCAGCGAATTACTGGTGTTTCGATTGATCGCTCTCAAGGAGAAGGTAGTCGAATTACAGTACGTGGTTTTGGACCAGACTATAACTTGGTCACGTTAAACGGTCGTCAAATGCCTGCGGCTAACATTGCTGCTACTTCTGCATCATCGTCACGTTCATACGATTTTGCGAATTTGGCGTCTGAGGGTGTTTCTGCGGTAGAAGTGTATAAAACAAGTCTTGCATCTCAGCCTACAGGTGGCATCGGTTCTACGGTTAACCTAGTTACTGCAAAACCATTGGCAAACCCTGGAAGAAAGGCCACTATCACAGCGAAAGGTATGATGGACGGTTCAACCGAGACCGGTAGCTCTATCACTCCACTGGTGTCTGGTATTTACAGTGAAACGTTCAATGACGATAAGTTTGGTATTCAGATTATCGGTTCTTATCAAGAGCGTGATGGCGGTCAGGCAAGCGCCGAAACAGGTAATGGTTGGTATACTATTAAAGGTGACGGCGGTGACTGGGGCTCGCTACCTCGCGATGGTTCGTTTACCAATGTTCCAGGTCCAAATGATGTTTATTCAACACCTCGTAATCTAGCGTATAACTTTGATGAATTCAGCAGAACAAGAACAAATGGCCAATTGACACTTCAATATGCGCCTAACGACAGAATTACTACATCATTAGATTACACCTACTCTGAGTTGGAAGTTCAAACACAGAGACAGCAACTTTCTACTTGGTTCAATGGGCTTCCTGCCTATGGTGAATATACTCCTGGCACGAATTCAGAAGGCTCTGTAATGGGCCCGGTAATTTACGCTGATTCTACATGCTGTGACATCGGTTTAGGCACTTCAGATACTTCAACTTATAACGAAAACAAATCACTTGGTTTCAATGTTGAATGGGTAGCGACCGACAATCTTACGCTAGAGCTAGATGTCCATTCATCTACTGCTGAAGCGGGCCCTTCTAATGACTTAGGAAGTGATAATGTAGTTAGCGCAGTGTCTTTTGACCGCGTATTAACGGAAGTTGACTACTCACAAGACTTCCCAGTCATGGACATTACTTACGCAGATGGCGTGAACGGGCTAGATCCTGCTCGCATGTCTACATCAGGTACGTCATTCAGAAATAGCTACATGAAGTCTGAAATTGACCAAGTTCAATTCCGTGGTAATTACTTCTTCGACGAAGGAACAATCACGAGTATTGATTTTGGTATTACGGCGATGGAGGCGAAAAACCGTTCTGCTTACTCAGTTGCACAGCGCGATACATGGGGTGGTTATGGAACGGCTGATGATTATCCAGATGATATCTTCATGCAAGAAGACCTTCCAAGTCGCTTCGATGACGTGTTAGGTAGTAATGGTGCTGATTTAGAACCGTTCTACTATGCATCAAATATGCAGGACCTGATTGGAGCGATAAGCGCTATAGCGACAGCAAATGGTGAAACTATCAGTCCATGTGGTACGCGTCTATGTATGGACCCAAATTATCAAGTAGATCGCCGTGTTACTGAAACTCAAATTGCTGCTTACTTGCAAGCAAATATGGAGTTTGAGTTAGCAGGTAAACCAGTGTGGGTAAGTGCAGGTCTGCGCTACGAAGACACTGACGTAGAGTCTACGGCTCTTGTTCCTCAGTTCACGACTATTCAATGGTCAGGAGCAAATGAGTTTAATGCAGTCATTGACGGCGAAACGTTTACGACACTTGACGGTGGATATGACCACTTCTTGCCATCACTTGATTTCAAGATGGAGATGAGTGAAGACTGGTACGTAAGAGCATCTTACAGTGAAACCATCACCCGTCCTGGATACGGAGATATACAAGGTGGCTTAACCGTAAATCAACTTGCACGTTTTAACGGCGGTACAGGTAATGCGGGTAACCCAAATCTATTGCCATTTGAATCAACGAATATCGACTTTTCGACAGAGTATTACTACGGCGAAGGAAGTTATGTGTCTATCGGTTATTTCGATAAAACGGTAGATAACTTTATTGGTTCAGACACGTTTGTAGATACGATTTTCGACTTGCCTACACCATTTGGTGGACCGCGTTACGATGAAGCTGTGGCAGCACTGGGAACAGATGATGCTGGTGCGGTACTTGAGTATTTGCGAGCAAACTTTGGTGACCCTGTACAAGGTATTCCTGGTGAAGATCCGCTGTTACCTATTACGGTAACTCAGGCAGTTAACTCTGATACCTCTCGTTCAGTAGACGGCTTTGAGATGGCGGTTCAGCACATATTCGGTGAAACTGGCTTTGGTGTTATCGTCAACTATACAACGGTAGACGGTGATGTTACTTACGATAACTACAACACGAACAAAGGTGAAGGGGTACAAAACCAGTTCGTGCTTCTTGGTCTAAGCGATACAGCTAACGCCGTACTTTTCTATGAAAAAGACGAGTGGGAAGTACGTGTTGCGTGGAACTGGCGTGATAAGTTCCTGTCAGGAACGATTGACGGAAACGGTGAACGTAACCCGACTTACGTAGAAGCATACGACCAAATTGATGTAAACGTGCGTTATAACGTTAATGAGAACCTTGAACTCTTTGTTGAAGGGATTAACGTAACTGGCGAATATCAAAGAGCGCATGGCAGACACCCGAATATGCTTATGGGTATCTACGATGTTGAGCCTCGCTACAATGTTGGTGTCCGTTACAGCTTCTAAGTATTACTAAGTTGTAACTTAAAGAGCGTTGTGGCTTATGCCGTAACGCTCTATTTTTATCTGCGTTAGAAATAGAGTAGTGTTCACCAAGTCGAAACTCCATCATTGTTGGTAAGTAATATGAAGGAATCACATTTCCAAGCTCCATTAACTTCCATTGTCGTGGCAGGCGGTGGTGCTGCTGGGTGGTTAACAGCTGCAATTCTCGCAGCAGAGCACAACATCAAAAACAATGACCGTGTGTCGGTGACACTTGTAGAATCCCCGGATGTAAAAATATTAGGGGTAGGCGAGGGCACATGGCCCACAATGCGCGATACACTGAGAAAAATAGGGATCAGTGAAGCCGATTTTATCGCATCTTGCGATGCGTCATTCAAGCAGGGCACCCGTTTTGTAAACTGGAAGTCGACAGAGTCGGAGAATGTATACGACCATCCTTTTAGCCTTCCGGCCGGATTTTTCGAAGGTGAAGTTGGGGCATGGTGGCTATCACACGGTCACAAGCATCAAAAATCTACCTTTTCCGAAATGTTTAGTACACAGTCATTACTGTGTAACTTTTCTAAAGCGCCAAAGCAGGTGCAAACACCACCCTATGCCGCCGTGGCTAATTATGGCTATCACCTTGATGCTCACAAATTTGCAGAGCTACTAAAAACACATTGTATCGAAAGATTGGGCGTTAATTATGTTAACGACCATATAGAGCATATTAAAGAAGATGCTGAGGGTTATATAGCAAGTTTGCAGTGTAAGTCCCAAGAAATAAGTGGTGACTTATTCGTCGATTGTACGGGGTTCTCTGCAACCCTGATTGGAAAACATTTTAATTCACCCATCACCGATGTATCACATGGCCTGAAAAATAACAGTGCGATGGCAGTTCAAGCTGGCTACGTAGATGAAAATGTTGATATTGCTTCGGCGACATTATCTACAGCCCATGAGAACGGATGGATTTGGGATATTGGTCTACCGCACAGAAAAGGCGTAGGCTGCGTCTATAGCAGCGAATTTACCAGTGACGAGAAAGCAGCGGAAACGCTAAAAGCCTATCTAACATCATGTAAAAAAACAAAAGATGTATCGGAAAGCGACTTTAGAAAAATCACATTCAGTCCAGGCTATAGAAAAACAGCATGGGTTAAAAACTGTGTTGCGGTAGGGACAAGTGCTGGTTTTGTAGAGCCACTAGAGGCATCGGCTTTAGTAATGGTTGAAATGTCCGCTCGTTTTATTTCGGAGCACTTGCCAAATCATCGTGAAATTATGCCTTCGGTGAGCAAACGTTTTAATAGCAACTTCACGCGTCGCTGGGAGCGTATCGTTGACTTTCTCAAGTTGCATTATGTATTAAGCGTACGAAAGGATTCGCCCTATTGGCGCTTTATGACTAACCTTGATAATGCCTCTGAACAGCTCAAAGACTGGCTGCTTGAGTGGCAGTATAGGCCTATCTCTTTAACAGATTTCTGCTATGCCGACGAACTTTTTCCAGCGGCTAGCTACATGTATGTACTTTACGGAATGAAAGCGCCAGAGCAATTCGCTATTAACTTCTCTCGATACTCTGATAGCGTGATGGGGCAAACGTTAAACGCAGTAAAGGCGAACGAAAAACTGTCTCAGAAGCACATTGCTGCTCTTCCGACTAATCGTGAACTAATTAAGGCAATTCGCGCATAGAATTGCACCTAGGAGAAAATGATGGCAAATCATGTTTTGCTAAACAATGTGGAACATAAAAATCTAAGAGTGATTCAAGACTTTTCACTTTCACCTGACGCTAAGCAAATGTGTGTCGCCGCTTTTCCTGTTGAGGCTAGACATGCACAAGCACATTATCCTCTTGTTTTCGCAAAAGATGGTGAAGGCAACTTTCAAATGGTTGCATTGTTTGGACTAGAACAAGGTGAAAACTTATTTCTAGACGATGACAAGTGGCACGCTTCTTACCGTCCTTTAGTCATTGAAAAAGGGCCATTTTTAATTGGAAGAAGCAACACTGATGACCAAGAGCGCTTGTCTATTCATGTCGATATGGACGACCCGAGAGTAGTAAACGAACCCCACGATAATAGTGTTGATGTGTTTTTGCCTCATGGAGGTAACAGCGAATATATCGACAATGTAGCAAATGTACTCAGCACACTACACGAGTCTCAAGCTAGTCACGAGCAATTTATAGCTGCCCTTGAGGCAAATAACCTTATCGAGTCGTTTGTTGTAGATATTGATCTGGATGGCAACGGAACGAATCGTTTGTCTGGCTTTTATACAATTAACGAAGATGTGCTTAAATCGTTGGATAAAGATGCACTAGGAGATCTGCACGAGAAAGGTCACCTAAACACGATTTACATGATGCTAGCGTCTATGTCTCAACTGAGTACTCTTGTTACGCGTAAAAAAGAACGCGCGTGAGAAATAGACAATTGAGCCGTTGCAAAGATAAGAGAGCGTTTCGCGTCTATGGATAACATGTGGCAGCGTCGCTGCGCCAAACCAGAAACTGTAACAACGTCGACCCTTGAATGCTCGCAAAGTGGACTTGCTAACTATCTTATTGGGCGGGACGAGCCGCTCGTTATAGAGCAGCTTGTTGCAGAGTGGCCACTTGTTCAAGCTGCGAAGGCTAGCAATGAATCTTTGTGTGACTATCTTCTTGAGTTTGATAGAGGTGCAGTCGTTGACGCAATTCGATTGCCAGCGTCTGCCGATGGCCGCATGTTTTATAACGACGATATCACCGGCTTTAATTTCTCGCGGGTTAAAATGCCCTTTAAAACTGCGCTAGGCGCGCTTTTGGCTGAGCAGCATAATTCAACGGCCGAGACCCTTTATGTGGGCTCTACAACAGTAGATTCCTGTCTGCCAGGTTTGCTTGGAAAAAACAAAGTCGCGATTGAGTCGTTAGACCCATTGGGTACGCTATGGATTGGCAATAAAAGTCGCATTGCTGCGCATTACGACGCTCCTGATAATTTAATCTGTGTTGCGTCTGGTAAGCGAAGAGTAACGTTGTTTCCCCCTTCTCAGACGAAAAATTTATATGTTGGGCCGCTGCATTTTACGCCTGCTGGTCAACCGATCAGCATGGTCGATTTCAGTGCCCCAGACCTGAATAAATATCCTCGATTTGAGGAGGCGATGAAGCATGCCTTGGTGGTAGAGTTGCTTCCGGGCGACGCGCTATACATACCGTCTATGTGGTGGCATCACATAGAAGGTACAGAATCAATTAATCTACTTATCAACTATTGGTGGCGAAATGTACCCGCATATATCGGCCGCTCCGAAAATGCTTTATATCACGCGCTACTTACGTTAAAGCAGCTACCTAAGGCACAGCGAAGAGCGTGGCAGGCGCTTTTTGATCATTACGTCTTTGACGACGACGGGATGCGTTTTAATCATATACCGCCGTCAAAGCAAGGCCCTCTTGGCGAGCTAGACGAAAATACCGTCCGCCAGTTTAAAGCGTGGCTGGTTAACAATTTAAAGCATTAAATTAGAGGTAAATATGGCATCTACGCAGACAAAGAAAAAGCAGCGATTGGTCATAGCTGGTGGAGGTACCGCAGGCTGGATGGCAGCAGCGGCATTTACACGGCTGCTAGGTAAAGAAGTTGACGTCACGCTTATTGAAAGTTCTGAAATTGGGACTGTGGGCGTAGGCGAGGCCACTATTCCAACGCTTGTCTTTTTTCATAAGTTGCTCAAGATTAATGAGCAAGAATTTATGGCCCAAACCAACGCAACATTTAAGCTGGGCATTAACTTTGAGAACTGGAAAGATCTTGAACATGCTTATTTACATGCCTTCGGTGTAACGGGAAAAGACTGCTGGGCAGCAGGTTTCCAGCATTTCTGGATGCGAGGTCTGAAAGAGGGGCTCGCAACTGACTTCGGCGATTACTGCCTAGAGCGGAAGGCGGCAGAAGCAAATAAGTTCGCTCATTTGCCAAACAATGGCCTAAATTACGCTTATCATATTGACGCCACACGCTACGCTGGATTTTTACGCAACTTGGCGGAGAAAGAAGGTCTACGTCGCATCGACTCTACAATAAAAGAAGTAACAACAAGAGAGCAGGATGGCTTTATAACGGCGTTAACCTTAGCATCTGGTGAAGTAATTGAAGGTGACTTCTTTGTTGACTGCACAGGCTTCAAAGGTCTATTGATAGAAAAAGCGCTACATACAGGTTATGAAGACTGGTCGCATTGGTTACCTTGCGATAGTGCTGTAGCGGTTCAGACAGAGTCTGTTGGAGAACCTATCCCTTATACTCGTTGTATCGCGCATGAAGCTGGATGGCAATGGCGAATTCCTCTGCAAAATCGAGTTGGTAACGGCATGGTGTTTTGCAGTAACTATTTTTCTGATGATGAAGTCATTGAGAAACTGTTAAACAACGTAGAAGGCAAGCCTCTAAACGACCCTAGAGTTATTCATTTTAGAACGGGAAAAAGGCGCAAACAATGGAATAGGAACTGTTTAGCACTAGGGTTGGCCAGCGGCTTCCTTGAGCCTTTAGAGTCTACGAGTATTCACCTAATTCAGCAGGGCATAGTGCGCTTTCTTCGCATGTTTCCAACTGCAGGAATTGCGCAAGAGGATATTGATGAGTTCAACCGTCAAGCTGATTTCGATATTGAGCACATTCGGGACTTTATTATCCTTCACTATCATGTGACTAACAGGACAGATTCGCCGTTTTGGCGACACTGTCGTCAAATGGATATTCCAGCATCTCTGCGACATCGTATAGATTTATTCAAAAAAACAGGACGTGTGTTTAGAGAAGGTAGCGAATTGTTTGATGATTCTTGGCAGCAAGTCATGATTGGACAGGGATTAATGCCACAAAGCTACCATCCGATTGTGGATACAATGAGTCGACAGGAGTTGGAAACCTTATTAAATAGTATTAAGCAAGGTATTGAAAAAACCGTTGCTAAACTACCTCCTCACCAAGACTACATTACTCGTTTCTGCGGGTAAGGCTTAACAGTTAACTTTCCAGCGTGGTGAGCAATAGGCGCCGCGCTATATCTCAGTTTGTTAACCCTGCTCCAGCGCATTATTTTAATTGCCTCAAAATCGAAAAAAGAAGAAAAAGCTTAAGTAGGTTGGCATAGTATAGTTCGGTACACTTAGCATCGGACACCTACATGCACCATCACCACCACAGTCATCATCATGGTGAACCATCGGCTCATCGCGAAGACTCCGCGCGCATTGGCTGGGCATTCTGGCTCAATTTTATTTTTACTATTATTGAATTTATTGGCGGATGGCTAACTAATAGTGTCGCCATTATGGCTGATGCTGTTCACGACTTAGGTGATTCGCTTTCCATAGGCTTGGCGTGGTATTTAAGTAAACTTGGTCACAAGGCATCAACCGAAAAATACACCTACGGCTTTAAGCGTTTGAGCCTCATGGGGGCGATGATAAATGGTGTGATCCTTGTTATTGGATCAATATGGGTATTGTCTGAAGCCATCCCCCGTTTATACAACCCAGAAATGCCTATGACGGAGGGCATGATAGGGCTCGCTATATTGGGTATTTTGGTAAATGGATTCGCGGCCTACAAGCTCCATGGCGGTCATTCAATGAATGAAAAAGTGCTGAACTGGCACCTAATTGAAGATGCAATGGGGTGGGTCGCAGTACTGGTTGTTGCCATTGTCCTTCACTTTGTAAAGTGGCCTATTCTCGACCCAATATTGTCTATTTGTTTTACGCTCTTCATATTAATAAACGTAGTGAGATACGTTGTGCAGACCATGTCTTTGTTTTTGCAAGGAGTGCCCGACTTGGCAACAAGGAATGCAATCAGTAATGCGTTGTTGGCAATACAGCACGTTGAAGAAATCCACCACGTGCATTTTTGGTCACTTGATGGAGAGCAGCATGTGCTTACCGCACATGTGGTAATTAACTGTGCAATAGACAATGAAAAATTGCGACTACTCAAACAAGAAGTCCACGCGCGTTTATCGCCCTTTGGGCTTGCGCATACCACGATAGAGTTTGAATTACCGGGAGAACCCTGCCGTGATGAAAGTGATCATTTACATGCTCATTCTCATCATCATGAGCACGAAGAACTCTAAGCGGGCTGCGAGGTTAGACGCTCTAAACCTCGCTCATATCTTACACGCCACCATTTAAGGCTTAGTCCAATTACGACAAAACATGTCACCCATAATCCAATAAGTGCCGGAATAAAGGCGCTGCTAACACCACCCACAAAGCCTACAGGAGAGAACATCAGATAGAGCGTAGCGATAAGGCCAACCAGCACAATGGCGCACGGTATCGCATAGCGCCACGGGGTCATATTAACTTCGGCTTTGGGCGTAAAGTGCCATGGTGTCGCCATTGGATAGAGCTTGCCTATCGTTAACATAATGGCCAGTTCGATAGCGAATAAGATGGCATAAATATGAATGAAGTTGATATCGACTTCCCATACGAACTTGAGCAGTCCATAGGCGATTACGTGAAAAATGATGGCTACTTTTGCGGCTAGGGCAGGTACTTTCTTGGTAAACAAACCAACTAATACAATGGTGATTACCGGAATATTGTAGAACCCAGTGAATATGCGAATAATTTGCCATAAGCCCTCAGGTGCAAACATCAGTAGTGGCGCAGTGATAAAAGACAGCACAGCGATAACGATACTGGTGATTTTAGCGACGCGTATTAGCTTTTCGTCACTTACTTTGTCTTTCTTGAAGGGCTTATAAACGTCTAAACAAAATAGGGTGGCTGCACTGTTAAGCAGTGAATTAAAAGAGCTAAATACCGCCCCAAGCAATACGGCTAGGAAGAAGCCCGACAAATACTGTGGCAGCACATCTTTCACCAAGTGGGGGTAGGCTAAATCGATAGTTTGAAGATTTTCGTCTTGATACAGGTGGTATGCGATTACGCCTGGCAGCATCATCATAAAAGGCACTAGCACTTTAAAGTAGCCTGAGAACAATACGCCTTTCTGGCCTTCAACCAGGTTCTTTGCCCCAAGGGTACGCTGAATCACGTATTGGTTTGTACCCCAATAAAACAGGTTAGCTAAGATCATACCGGTAAAAATAGTACCGAAGGGGACAGGATCGTCAGCGCCGCCTATGGCATTGAGCTTTTCGGTTTCCGTTGTCGCAATAGTTGAAAGGCCGTCACTAAAGCTTCCGTCACCTAAAGCAATTAAACCAAGTATAGGGACTAGCAAGCCCACAATTAATAGACCTACACCGTTAATGGTATCTGATACGGCCACTGCCTTTAAACCACCAAAAATAGCGTAAAGCGCGCCTATGGTGCCAACAATCACAATGGTTATAACTAAGCCTACTTCATAACTTACGTTAAAGAGGCCTGGTACATCAAAAAGCCGAAGTACGGCAATAGAGCCAGAGTAAAGTACCGACGGAATAGTTACTAATGAGTAGCCCACCATAAATAGAACAACCGTCATCCTACGTACGCTATCGTCAAATCGGTCGCGCAAAAACTCAGGCAATGTGGAGAAAGCGCCCGCTAAATAACGGGGTAAGAAAACAAGCGCCATGATAATGGTAGAGATGCCGGCAGTGACTTCCCACGCCATTGCGCTAAGGTTGTAGCCGAAGGCAGAGCCGTTTAAGCCAATAAGCTGTTCAGCTGAGAGGTTGGTAAGGATCATGGACCCGGCGATAAAAGTGCCGGTAAGCCCTCTTCCAGCAAGGAAGTAACCGTCTTGCGTGTTTACTTCCCCTTTAGTTTTCATGTAAGAAATAACGGCAACCAATGCCATAAATGCCATGCATGATAGTAGGGTAAGGGTGATATCCATGTACTACTCCTATTCGCTACGCTGGCCAGTGTGTCGTGTTCGACATATCCATATCGGTATGCTGAACATCTGGGCCCATGACAATGCGACTGCCTTTTTGAATGAATACCGCCACATCATTAAGTGTAAGTATCTCTTCCTTATATTGTTCTCCTTGCACGACTTCATCGGTACCCAAACGCACCCATTCACCTTTTGGCAAGTAGTACTTAATTTTTCCGCCAGGCACAACACAAGGTACGACAAGTAAATCATCACCGCACATAAATTGTTGTTCAAAACTGTGAGAAAGCGGCTGGTCAGGAAAGGCTAACGCCATAGCTCGCTGAACCGGCAGGCCCGTAAGAGATGCTTTTTCTGCGGTTTCTTTAAGGTATGGAATAAGCTTGTATCTTAGTTTCAGCGCTTCAAACACTGCATCTGAAGCTTCATCGCCGTAAGACCAGGGTTCACGAGGGCCAATACCGTGCAATCTCATGTGAGCGCTAAATACCGACGCTTGTGCCCATCTGACATATAGCTCTGCATCTCGGGTGTCTTTGTAAAACCCGCCTATATCGGTAGCGAAAAAAGGTCCGCCTGACATTCCCCAGGACAAGCTGCCACGGATACTTGCTGCGAGCCCGTGCCAATCAGCTTGTGGATCGCCGCCCCACTGTGAAGGATAACGCTGGCTTCCCGTCCATGCTGAACGGCTAAATAAGAACGGGCCAGTTTTGCAGTAAGCCTCGGCCGCCTCATAGACACAGCGGTTGTAGAGCATACTGTAAACGTTGTGCAGACGATTGCCAGAATCACCGCTATAAGACAGCATATTGTCGTCTTCTAGCTGCTCGCCAAAGTCGGCCTTGATCATGTCTACGCCAAGGTCAAAAAGAGGTTTATGCGAGGTTTTCCAAAACTCGTAAGCTTCTGGATTGGTAAAGTCTAAAATACCTGAGTCTGGTAGCGGTGTAAGCACTTCACCAAATGGACTCAAATCCCATTCATAGCGATACGCTTCGCCAGTGCGTTTATCTTTTATGAGCCAGCCTTTTTCTGCAGCTTTTTTATAGAGTGGGTTTTTCACTGAAATCATGGGGTATTCCCATACGCAGATTTTGAAACCTAGGGCTTTAAGCTCATCAATAACCGGCTGTGGATCTTCGTAGCGCTTAGGGTCCCACTCAAAAGCAAAGCGGGTATCAGTGTCTTGCCATGCGCGGCCATCGAGTGTTATTACATCGCAAGGCATGTTCTTTTCGCGCACCTCTCGGGCAACGGCGAGTAGTTCATCAGCATCTTTATAATATGCTTTAGAAAGAATGACGCCCAAACTCCACGTAGGCGGCGTTGGCGCAAAGCCTGTTAATTCGCTGTAGGTTTGAAGGTTTTTAGCTGGTGAGTCTTGATGGAACAAGAATATGTCGAGTACTTCATCTTCAACCAAGCACACATACGCTCGCTGTGACCAGAGCGCATATCCCACACCATGAGTAACAGGAGCTGGCGTGTGTACAAAAAGGTTCCAACCTTGTGGGCTCCATGCGTAAGGCGTATTTTTGTATGACTTCTCTGCGTTTACGCCCAAAGCATCATGATTGTACGAGCGAATAAGTTGGCCGCGTTTATCAAGCTTGCCCCATTTCTCGCCAAGTCCATAAACGGCTTCGTCGTAGCTTAGCTCTAAACTTACTAACCAACCCTTGTCAGTTTTAGCAAACGGCGGTAAGCGATGCTGTCGCACAAAGTGGCCGTCAGTGGCGCTTTGCTGAACTAAAACGTCATTTTTATATAGTTTGAAATGAAGAGGAGCGGCAAAAATTTCTAATCGATAGTCACCTGCTGCCAGAGTACTGTGAGACTTGTCACCGGAAAGTACCAATGTTTGTCTATCGGGTGCTTGTGTAAGCATTCCAAAGTCATCAGTTATGTTGGCATCACTTTGAATACGTAAACCAAACTGGCTGATACTTAGGCTCAACTCGCCGTGTTGCGTAGGGACGATAAGTGTTTTATCGTCAGACAAAAAGGGCTGCTCAGTAATGTCAGCGGCTTTAATCTCGTTCCAATCTGGCTCAGTTACACAAAAAGCGTTACTCATTTTTACATTACTCTTGATGTCTTATATAAGACATAAGTTAATGAAATGTAACTTTGGTGTCAATCTGCAATTAGTAAATTATGAAGATTTAGATTCGGGGTGGCTTCGCTGTGATGCGTTTGTAGCTTATTAAGTTCTGTTCCTTATCACTGAAGTTTGGGTTAAAAGGGCTTAAAAGCTTATGTTTTTCACAATTAGCGTAAAGCCACTTAGCGCGAGCATGGTTAACGCCAGTAATCTCACTGAAGATGCTGACACTCGCGCAGCCAGCACGCGGCCTACTCGTGTAAATATAAGAATGACTGGCACTGCGAGTAGTGCAGAAATCACAACGTCTATCGAGGGGAGTGTGCCGAAAGGTACTATGGCAAGACGTATCAATGCGGTTACGCTAAATACGGCCAACAATGTAGTGCGTATTTCATTTATCGGCCATGTTTGACGATAACACTGAAACACCACAGGAGGGCCAAAGGTCGAGAAAAGGCCGCCGAGCAGCCCTCCTAAGGCGCCCGCAATAGAAAAACCATAAGCGCGGCCTGATGGTTGTACTTGTTTTCTCTTTATTAAAAGTAGGCCGCAGCAGCTTAAAATAGCGAAGCCCAGTAACAGGTTTAACCACGTAGCCATACCTATCGATAAGTATTCTAGTAGCGCATAACCAATCGCCATAAAAGGAATGCCGCTAATAAGTATTATTTTAAATGCACGCGAATTAATTTGGTTACGATTTTTGGCAACTAAGCTAACCGAATTAAAAAGGCTTAAAAAGCTCACCATAAATGTTGTCGCGGTAAGCGGCATGATACCGAATAAGGTAAAGCTAGATACCACCATTAACCCAAAGCCAAACCCGCTTAGGGTTTGCAGGAGCGTCGCAAGACCTAGCAGCGCAAACATGGGCAGCATTGTTTCCAAAAGCATTTACGTTATTCCTATGATGTATGTGATTTAAATCAAAAATGCGCTATAACTCTTGTGTATGATATAAAAACAAAAATTAAGCATTTAGGTTAGAGTTCATGTCTTCATCTCAATTCGATCACAAACTCAGCGGTCCAAGTCTTGCCTTTCAGCCTCTATACCAACAAGTAGCTGAATACATCAAGCAGCTTATAGTTGAGCGTCGATGGCAACCCGGTGAAATGCTGCCTAGTGAGTTCAAACTTGCTGATGAATTCAACGTGAGTCAGGGAACGGTTCGCAAAGCGTTAACACTGCTTACTGACACTAAAATTGTAACCCGCAGGCAAGGCGTTGGTACATTCGTTTCTGAACATACCGCTCAAGATGCATTATTTCGTTTCTTTCCATTGCAAGCCGACGGAAAGGGTGCTGACTTACCTAAAGCAGAGCTAATAAGCAAAGAGCTGGTAGAACCCAATGAAACGGTACAGGGGGCCCTTGCTTTAACGGCGAAGGATAAAACCGTGAAGCTTAAACGCAGGCGCATACTAGAAAACGAATTTTGTATGCTAGAGACTATTTTCCTGCCTTCCAAAATGTTTCTTGATATCGAAAAACGTGAAGACATTCCTCACACGTTGTACCATTTTTATCAGACTGACTATAACCAAACTGTTTTTAAAACCCGTGACAGCATCAAGGCTGTTCTTGCGTCAAAAAGTGATGCGAAAAGCTTGGGTATTGAAAAAGGAACACCATTACTTTTGGTCACCCGCGTTACTGAATCTATTGACGGCAAGTTAATTGAGTATCGCGAAAGTAAGTGCAGAACCGACCATTATCATTATCAAGTTGAACTTGATTAATTTGATACACCCTAAGGAACCTTCAGGCTGAGTCATCTAGACGGTGACTTTGCGCTTTTCGCTTACATTATCTTCTGTTTTGCTTCTTCTATCGCTCATTCTTCACGCTAGAAAGCCGCACCCTAGGTTGCTACTACTCTAAGTTAGCCACGGCCTGAATTAAAAAGCTTACGGCAGGTATCCATCAGGTACCTTGATGCTAGCGCTAATCTTTTTATTTAGCTTGTTAACAGTTTGTTGACATAACAATATCTGTGTAATAACTTATGTCTTATACAAGACCAAAGTTTAAAGCTGAATTTATACAAGAGCATATTGATAAAGTAAAACAAATTAGCTTAATGCAACAAATTCTAAGGTGAATGAAACAATGAACAAGATACCAGAGGTAGGTTTTGGCTTTTGGAAAGTAGATACTGCCATTTGTGCCGAAACAACTTATCAAGCCATCAAAGCGGGCTATCGCCATTTAGATTGCGCAGCAGACTATGGTAATGAAAAAGAAGTGGGCGAAGGTATAAAGCGCGCTATTGATGAAGGTTTATGTAGCAGAGAAGAGTTATGGGTAACATCAAAGCTGTGGAATACCTTTCACGCCCCTGAACATGTTGAGCTGGCGCTTGAAAAAACGCTATCTGATTTACAGCTAGACTACCTAGATTTATACCTAATCCATTTCCCTATCGCGCAAAAATTCGTGCCAATCGAAACACGATACCCGCCTGAATGGTTCTACGAACCAGATGCAGCTGAACCTAAAATGGAGCTTGCTCCTATACCGCTTCACAAAACATGGGAAGCCATGGAGGCTCTAGCGGATAAGGGGAAAATTAAACAAATCGGTGTGTGCAACTACAACACAGGCTTGCTTAACGACCTAATGAGTTACGCGCGTATCAAGCCGGTCATGCTGCAAATTGAATCTCACCCATATCTTACTCAAGAACGTTTAATTCGCTTAGCGAAAGACTATGGTTTAAACGTCACTGCGTTCTCTCCTTTAGGTGCGCTTTCATACCTAGAGCTTGAAATGGCTGATCAGACGGAATCAGTGCTTGAGCAAAGCGTGGTAAAAGCTGCGGCAAAAGCCCACGGTAAAACCCCAGCGCAAATTGTATTGCGTTGGGGTATTCAGCGCGGTAACGCCATTATTCCGAAAACGTCAAAAGTGGAACGTATGAAAGAAAACTTGGCGCTTTTCGATTTCTCACTAAGCGACAGTGAAATGCAGGCAATTTCTGCGTTAAACATGAACCGTCGATTTAACGATCCGGGTCACTTCTGTGAAGCTGCCTTTAATCGTTTTCACCCCATTTACGACTAGGAGTTAACTATGAAAAACGTCAATAACAGCTCTGCAGTAGCGTACGCAAGCGTACCTACACAACACAACTATAACGGCGGCGTATTCCCTGAAATAGTCGTGAACAATGAAAACTGTTCCACCGTAGAGGAAACCGTTGCCTTTGTTAAAGCTAATCAAGCAGAACTTGAAGCAAAGCTTGCTAAATCTGGTGCGCTGCTTTTCAGAGGTTTTCCTCTTGATTCAGCAGAGACCTTTGACGTTTTTTCAGCAGGCTTCGGCTATCCTAACTTTACTTACCAAGAGTCGCTGTCTAACGCGGTGCGTATCAATTATACCGAACGGGTGTTTACCGCAAACGAAGCCCCTAAAGATGTAGAAATTTTTCTTCATCACGAAATGGCGCAAACGCCTATTTCTCCCAGTAAGCTTTTTTTCTTCTGTAAAACCGCAGCGGACGAAGGAGGAGCAACGCCTCTGTGTCGCTCAGATAAATTATTTGAAGCGTTGAAAGCTGAAAACCCAGCACTAGCAAACGATTTCAAAGAGAAGGGGCTGAAGTACACGACCACAATGCCAGCAGCAAATGATGCCAATTCTGGTCAAGGGCGCAGTTGGAAGAGTACGCTGAGCGTTGAGACGGTGGAAGAAGGCGAGGCTAAACTTAAAGAATTAGGTTATAGCTGGGAATGGTTGGAAAATGGCAGCTTAAAAGCTATCACTCCCGTACTGCCTGCGGTCATCGAGTTAGATGACGGCTCTGAAGTGTTTTATAACCAACTTATCGCAGCCTATATGGGCTGGAAAGGCGTTCGCGAGAACCCATCCTCAGCAATAACGTTCGGCGACGGTAGCGCTATCCCAAAAGAGGGGTTAGAACGTGTAGCTGCGCTATCAGAAGACTTTACGTTTGACTTAGAGTGGCAAGACGGTGACGTAGCAATTGTTGATAATTATCGCGCAATGCACGGACGTCGTCCTTACTCTGGTGACCGCAAGCGTGTAGTACTTGTGGCCTTGGTTGCGTCAGAGCGATGATGGCATGAATGACATAGCAAAAAAGTGTAAAAACATTTGGCCTGGGCTGGGTATTGCTACCATAACAGGCATGGCGGCGCTGTTTTTAAGTGAGCACTACAATGCCCCTGCTATGTTGTTCGCATTATTGTTAGGCATGGCGGTATCGTTTCTTTATCAAAACGATACGTCATGCGCTTGCGGTATCGACTTTACTGCAAGTACGCTGCTTCGCGCGGGTGTCGTTTTGCTTGGCTTAAGAATAGCCCTAGGTGATTTAGCGGTATTAGGTTGGCAAACAGCACTCATGCTCGCTGGCGCCATATTCACCACTATTGTATTGGGTGTGGGACTGGCAAAAATTTTAGGACTTCAAAAGCGTTTCGGAGCGCTTACCGGCGGCTCCGTTGCTATTTGCGGTGCCTCTGCAGCCCTTGCGATCTCTACTATTCTTCCGAAAGGTGAAAACCACGAGCGAGATACGTTACTTACCGTTATCGGCGTAACGGCTATGTCTACTATCGCCATGGTGCTTTACCCGCTAATTGCGGGGCAGTTAGGTATGACAGATACCGAAGCTGGCATCTTTCTCGGCGGCACAATTCACGATGTAGCACAGGTAGTAGGTGCAGGTTACTCAGTGTCAGAAAGCGCTGGTGATATGGCGACACTGACCAAATTGGTTCGCGTTGCCATGCTCATGCCGGTGGTATTGATCATGATGCTTGTCATCAAGCGTTTCTATAAAACCAATACCCAAGCAGAGGGCGGTGAAGTACCTAAAATGCCGCTGTTTCTCATCGGGTTTATTGCGTTAATGCTGCTCAATAGTTTTGTAACGTTACCTGAATTTGTGATTGAAGCAGGCACGCAGGTTTCTCGTTTCTTTCTGGTGGTTTCCATTACTGCTATCGGCATGAAATCAAACCTGGGCAAGCTTGCCGAAGTGGGTGTGCTCCCCATTGTCATGATAGTCGTTGAAACCCTATGGATTGCGCTGCTTATTCTTGGTTTTCTTTACGCCATTTAAAGGCAGTTCATCATTTTACAGCTGCACGTTCTGCACATAATGCGTTTGTATCGATAAGGTGGTCTAAGTGAAAAAACACGGTCTTCACGAACTTTATGCTAAAGACCCTGTAAAAGCCGACGAACAGGTTTTTCAGCAAACTAGCAACACGCTGACTCGGCGCGGTTTTATTAAAGGCCTGAAGTCCCTGTCTTTGTTGCTTGGCGCTGAAGTCGTTTATGGCCAATTTATGCCGGCAGGTCTTATTCCTGCTGCATTTGCCCAGTCCGAAACACCATTTTCTATAGAAGGCAAAGACGGCTTAACCATACTCAACGACAGACCACTAAACGCAGAAACCCCCGCACACTTGTTAGATGATGCGGTGACACCCGCCTCGCGTTTTTTCGTGAGAAATAACGGTATTCCCCCGCAAAAGCCAGACGCGAGCGCCTGGACTCTCACCATCGAAGGAGAGTCTGCAGAACGGTCGAAGACCTTTACCCTTGAAGAGCTTAAAGCTCAATTTAAGCACTATACCTATCAGCTAACGCTAGAGTGTGGCGGCAACGGGCGTGCCGAGTTCTCTCCGGCAGCCACAGGTAATCAGTGGACAACGGGGGCGGTAGGCTGTCCAAGATGGACTGGGGTAAGGCTCAAAGACGTACTAGAATCAGTGGGAGTAAAGGATGACGCGGTTTACATTGGCTATTATGGCGACGATCAGCACTTGAGTCGAACGCCGGGAAAGGCGGCTATTTCGCGGGGTGTACCTATTGATAAAGCGATGGAAGATGAGTCGTTAATTGCATGGGCTATGAATGATGAACCGCTTCCCTTAATGAACGGCTATCCGCTTCGACTTGTATTTGGCGGCTGGCCTGCATCAACGTCAGGAAAATGGCTTAAGAAAATAGTTATTCGGGATCGCATTCACGACGGTGCGAAAATGCTAGGAAAGGCCTATCGGGTTCCATGTAAACCTGTTGCGCCTGGCGCTAAAGTCGCCGACGAGGACATGTGTATTATTGAAGCCATGCCGGTTAAGTCGCTAATTACGTTCCCTAAGTCTGGCAGCGACCACCCTCTGGCAAAGAAGCTGGACGTTCGCGGTCATGCCTGGAGTGGCGAGGGCAAAATAGCCAAGGTGTTTACCTCTATTGATTTTGGGCAAACATGGCAGCTGGCTCATTTGAGTGCGCCAGCAAACAGGCATGCGTGGCAGCAATTTCGTGCACAGGTCAATTTTCCTCAACAAGGCTATTATGAGGTGTGGGCGAAAGCACAAGACGAACATGGAAAAGCACAGCCTATGGTGTTGCCTGGCTGGAACCCCAAAGGTTACTTAAATAATGCCTGTCATCGAATTGCTATTCGCGTTGTGTGAAAGTAATGATCCCAGTTTTTGAAAGGGCGAGTGCTGCGTGAATAATCTCAAAAGACAACCGTACATCTCTGGCTTACTTGTTTTTATTGGCTTTATTTTATCTTTTGCCGCACTTCATACTAGCTATGCGAGGGCGGGCGAAAAAGGACAGGTAATCAAGGGGACGTCTATGACTGTTGCCAAACCTGAAATAGACGCCCAATCTGGTTTGGTGAAAGCAGAAGGCTTTAATCTAGTACTCGCCCATTGTAGCGCATGCCACTCTCCTTCTCTTATTACACAAAATGCAATGAGTCGAGAGCGCTGGCTGGGCACTATCCGATGGATGCAGGAGACACAAAAGTTGTGGGCTCTAGGAGAAGCTGAACCTGTCATTCTGGATTATTTATCAACCTGGTACGGACCAAAAAAAAGTGCAAGGCGCCCTCAGCTTTCACCTCACTTATTACCTAAACAATGAACTAGAAAGAATTTAGACGAGTTTTTTCTTAAGCTTCTCAATTTTATACCGATATTTAGATAACAACGCTACTTCAGGCTAATAGGTAAACTGCCTGAAAATCTGTTAATGTAAAATTAATTTCATAAATACACTGGTAATCAAAAAATGTTTGTATCTCGCAGTAAATACGAAGAAAAAGAATCTCAAGTGCGGGCGTTAGAGGCAAGAGTTCAAGATGCGTTAGATAAAATTGAGCGACTCGAAGCTGAAAACAGCCAGCTAATTAATACAATAGAAACTGCGAGTAATCAAAGCTCATCGGTCGCTGACTCTACCGTAGTAAGATGCTTGATAGATGCGCTAAGACAATTAGAGGGTGTGAGAGAGACCGTTCTAAGTTCTTATGAACGAATCAATGCAGAAAGCCAATCTATTGTGAATATCAATGATTTATTCAGCGAATCAGCTTCTACACTGAATAAAATTGTTTCAGATATGAGCGGTCTTAATGTACAGATGGGGAGTATGAGCGAGCGTATTTCTGGCTTATCTACTACTGCTGACAACATCAACAAGTTCGTCACCACCATTACAAGCATTTCCGATCAAACTAACCTCCTTGCACTTAATGCGGCGATTGAGGCTGCGCGAGCGGGAGATGCAGGAAGAGGCTTTAGCGTAGTGGCCGATGAGGTTCGCGCACTAGCGACTGAGACAAACAAATCAGCTACGGAAGTATCTGAGCTGGTCAACGGTATCATCCAGTCGACATCTAAAGCTGTTTCTGGTGTGAATCAGCTTCGCGGTAACAACGAACAGTTAGAGAAAGGCATCAATCAACTCAATGGCAGTTATGAAATCATGGTACAGCACTGCGATAGTATGAAATCTACTATCAGCGAAGGTGCCATGGCTACATTTATACAAACTGTTAAGTTAGACCACGTAGTATGGAAAGCTGATGTCTATTCAGTCTTGTGTGGATATAGCACCAAATCGCTTTCTGAATTTAGCGACCACGTAAGCTGTCGATTAGGGCAATGGTATCGTGAAAATGCGAGTAAACCTATTGGGCAGACTGCTGCTTTTAGAGAGATTGATGCACCACATGCAAAAGTGCATAGCAGCGGCGTAGCTGCTATTCAAGCTAAACAAAATGGCAATGATGATGAATCAGATGCTAAGCTTTTAGAAATGGAACAAGCAAGCGAAAGGGTAATGACGCTACTTGATAGGCTACTTGGTTAGCCTATTCAAACTGGTATCAGTTTGATAGGTCAACAAAAATTCTTCGTTAGCAAACACAGCGTTGGGCTTCTCATTGAGTGAATCATCAAAATCCACTGAACAAGAGCGCATTTTAGCGTTAGAAGCCCGCGTTAATTCCCTAGAGCGTCAGTTAAAACGCCAGAAATCGGCGCGAAAAAACGCCGAGTCATTCCTCGAAACCTACTCCCAAGATGCGTATCTCGCGAACCAAGCGTTAAGAAAAGCCCTTAACGACTCAAAGAAGCGGGAACGTGAACTGCTTTATCTTAATCATACCGCGTCCGAACTTACTCAGGCAAAATCTTCGAAAAGTCTCATAATTTCAGCCCTAGAGTCTGCGGTAGAATTTAGCGGTGCATATTGTGGTAAAGCTTTCTCGGTTAAAAATGGAAGATTATGCCTAGGCGATGACGACCGTGTTTTGGTAGATGGACAAGGTTGGATAACGTCTCATGCTTTAGCGGAATTAATGTTAAAAGAGACGCCACTAGATTTAAGGGAAAGCTATTCTCATTGGTGTGTGAGTGTCGTAACGCGGCCAGATACAAATCAAGAAGCTCGCTTGCTACATTTTATGCATGAAATGTCAGAAGGCCAATATACGTGGTTGGTACTACTCACCAAGGATGATCATCTCGAAGAAGAGACACTGTATGTGTTAGACACAACAAAGCACTATTTAAATATCACCTCTCGATATCAAAATAAAAAGAGTGAGCTGAGTATTAGGCAAAACGAATTAAGTCGCATTAAAAAAGACCGCGATTTTTTAGAAGAAAGGCTTGTTAGTGCAGATAAAATGGCGATGCTTGGTCAACTTGCTGCCGGTATTGCTCATGAAATTAACAACCCCATTGGCTATGTGCGCAGTAACACTGTAGTGGCTAAAGATATTTTTAACGAATATCAACGTGCGCTAGACGAAATTGGCGGCCTATGTAAAGTTGCGGGTGGTGAAGTAGAAGAAAAGTTCTTACAGCTTGAGAAACGATTTGCTTTACGTGAAAGCGCCTCAGAAATCACCGAAATGTTTGATGAATCTCAAGAAGGAATAGAGCGAATAATAGACATAGTCAAAGCTCTGCGCAGCTTTTCCTATCCTAGTGGTGGTAAGTATTCTGAAATTAGTGCCATCGAAGCAATGAACACGGCTATCAAGCTAACTAATAACCTGCATAAATATCGTAATAATGTTGTGTTCGACGCGCCAGAAGAAGATGTTTACTTCAATGGAAATTCAGGTCAAATACAACAAGTGCTGGTTAACCTTTTAACAAATGCTATTCACGCCACGCCGCAAGATAATAAAATAGAATTACGAATAGAAAAGAGTGAATACAATTTGTTCCTTATCATCGATGATGAAGGCGAGGGCATGTCGCAAGAGGTTCAGGACAAAATATTTACGCCCTTTTTTACGACTAAACCTGTGGGCGAGGGAACCGGGTTGGGAATGTCAATTTCAATGACCATTATCGAAGAGCATAATGGCAAGATAGATATCGTTAGTGAAGAGGGCAAAGGTACAAAAGTCACGGTCGTTTTGCCTTTCATCTAAAGTTTAATGTCTTACTCTAAGTTGTTGGTAAAATAAATTTTTTTCTAATTTACTTTCCGCACTAGACAGAAGCGTTTTATGATCTAGTCTTATGAGAAAGCATTGCTTCCAATAAAACGGACCCACGCTTTGCGAATTGGAGACAGTAATAGATGAGAAATAACCAGCCAATTACACAAAAAGAATATAAGTTCCCTACTCACCACCGCCTTATTTCTTCCACGGATAAGCGTGGCGTTATACAGCATTGTAACGATGAATTTATAGAAGCAAGTGGCTTCAACAGAGATGAACTAATTGGCAAAAACCATAACATCATAAGACATCCTGACATGCCTTCAGCGGTGTTTAAGGAAATGTGGCGGACTTTGGAGTCTGGGCAAAGTTGGCTAGGGCTGGTTAAAAACCGACGAAAAAACGGTGATCATTACTGGGTGTCAGCGTTTGTTACGCCTGTTTATCAAGGGCAAGCTATAGTTGGGTATGAGTCTGTTAGAGTGCCAGCATTAAATGAAGAGATTCAGCAAGCTTCCGATATTTATGGCAGGTTACAACAAGGAAAGTCTGCGGTATCACCTGTCTCTCGCTTTGCGGATATGTTTAAGCAGTTACTTCCGTCTTTGGCTATTGGTGCGCTTATAATTGCTGTACTTGGTGTTACCCATGGCTTAGGGGCAGGGGCGATAGCGTTGGTCGGAGCGCTAGCACTAATAACTGTTCAACAGCTACAAAACAAGAAAGAATGGAGTGCAATACTCTCACTTAGCCCAGAAAGCTATACCGATGAAACGGTGGCGCAAACTTACTTTTCCGACCCCACGCATATTGCCAAGGTTAAACTTGCTCTCGGGTGTGAGCTTGCCCGCAATCGCACTGCGCTTACACGAATTAAGGATGCGTCGGCGAGCTTAGACAGAATCGCCAAAACAACTCACGAGCAAGCGGAAGGGACCAGCGCAGCGGTTGTACAGCAGAATCAAGCTACACAACAAATTGCCTCTGCTGTTACGCAAATGAGTCAGGCTATTCAAGAAGTCGCGGAGCGTGTAGAAAGCAATGCTAAAAGCGCCCAGTCTGCCGCAGAAAATGTGGCTACAGGCAATAAAAAAGCAGAGCAGGCGATGCAAGCGATTGTCGAATTGCGTGAAGCGGTTCAGTCTATTTCAAAAACAGTTACAGAGCTGGCGCAATCAACGACTGATATCGGCGAAGCGGCAAATATAATTTCTACAATAGCTGAGCAGACTAACTTGCTTGCGCTCAATGCTGCAATTGAAGCGGCAAGAGCAGGCGAGCAAGGACGAGGTTTTGCTGTCGTTGCTGACGAAGTGCGCACATTAGCCTCAAAGACCCGCGAGTCGACAGATAAAATTCATAATATTATTAGTGAGTTGGCTGAGCGTTCAGAGCGTGCGGTGAGGGTTTCTAATGAAGGGCTTGCGTCTGCCGAAAACGGAAGCGCTATTGTAGAAGAAACACGGGGCGCACTATTTGAAATAAACACCGCCGTTAAAGGTATTGCCGACGCCACAGTTGAAATGTCTTCTGCTGTGGAAGAGCAAAGTACTGTAGCAGAACACATCAATCAACAGCTGGTTGAGGTAGCTGACGGTGCGGCAGAGACCCAGCGCTCATCAGAGGCGTCACTAGTTGCAAGTGACGACTTACGTAAAACGGTGACGCAAGTGAACGAGCTTATTATTCGGTTTAGTTCAAATCGCAGAGTAGGAGAATAAAACCGTTGTCACGATAAGCATTATCAATGCTGACTTAAACCTGCATGTAACCCGCGTTTGTAAGCAGCAATAGCGGGGAAAAGAGACACGAGGTAGGTACAGCTTAATATTAACAAAATGATGATGGCACTGCTTTTACCGAACAATGGGCTACTTAAAAATAGCCCATAGGTGCCGCTAAGCCACGGCTTGAGTACATTCATTAACGCTCCCACTAATCCAATACTTAAAACAGCACTTATCACCGTAAGCAACATAGCTTCAATTTGAACAAGTAAAAGCAACGTAAAGGGTCCTGCACCAATGGTTCTTAAAATCGCTATTTCTTGATAGCGCTCGCGCATTGTTGCCAAAAGCATAGTGGCAAGACCTATTAAGGCGCAAATGACAATCAACCCAGATAAACCTAACAGTAAGGCTTCAATATTCCCCATTATTTGCCACAGTTCGGCCAGCGCCATGCCTGGTAAAATAGCCATTAGCGGCTCTTTTTTACTTTGATTGATTTGGTATTGAAGTTGTAGCGCAGTGATACGGCTTTTAAGCCCTAACATTACGACAGATACCGACTGTGGCGTAAAAGCGTCGCTATCGTAATTAACTTGAGTAAGCTCATCATGCTCATGCTCATGCTCATGCTCATGCTCATGCTCATGCTCATGCTCATCAGAAGTCTTGATATGATTGTCGGCCGGATTCCTCACTAGAGAGGCAGTTACCGGCTGCGAACCTGAGTGTGCTTCTTCCAAGCCTTGCAGCGTGACATATACGGCTTTATCTACAGGTGTGCCTGTTTTTTCTAAAACTCCAGAAACGATAAATGGATGTTTGTCGTGGTTATTAAATGAAACATTACCCAAGCCATGAGAAATGACCATCTCATCGCCAACGCCGTAACCTAATTTTGACGCAATATCAGATCCGATAACAGCAGATAAAGGCTGGTTGAATACACCTCCTTCAGATAAGGCCAAATGCTGCATATCACCATACTTAAAATGCTCAAAAAAGCTGTTAGTTGTGCCAACAACTCTAAATCCTTGATGTGTATCGCCCAATGAAAGTGGGATTAACCAAGAAACTTGGTTATTCGTCTTAAGCGATGCAACGCTTTTATAGTCAATGCCTTTTGTTGGAGTACCAATGTTAAATACAGAAGACAATAGCAAATTGAGCTGCCCACTTGGTGCACCCACAATAAGGTCAACGCCGGAAACGGTGCGGGTAAAACTCGTTTTTACCTGATTGCGCACAATATCTACGCAAAGCAACAAACTAATGCTGATAGTTATACTCAAAATCGTAAGTATCGCAGTTGCTTTCCTACGCTTTAAACTTTCTATTGCGATGGTGCTGAGCATCAGACGCACTCCTGCGAAGAATTAGTAATATCTGTACTTGAAGACGAGGCAGAGTTGCCGAGAGAGCCATTTAGTTGAGAGATACTACAATGATGCTCGAAATAACTTTTCATTGCCTCGTCATGACTTACAAATATCATAGTACTGTCGGCCGCAACGTCTTTTAGCAACGACATAAAGCTGTCCCTTGCGTCAGTGTCTAATGCTGATGTTGGCTCATCGATAATCAGTAATTGTGGGTCGTTAATAAGCGCACGGGCTATTGCTACACGCTGTTGTTGACCAATGCTGAGAGCATCGGCTTTGGCGTGTAGCAAACTATCTGATAACTGAAGCCGGTTCAGCAGTTGATAAGTTGCAGCTGTAACCTCTTTAGTATTTTTGACGCTCCCTTCATTAGCAAAATAGACCGCAGCGTTAATGTTTTGCGCAACAGAAAGATAAGGAATGAGATTGAACTGCTGAAATACTACGCCAATATTGCGCGCTCGAAATGTGTCTCTTTGTCGGTTAGATAACGAAGAGAATGGCTGCTCTAATAACGAAATTTTACCCTTTGATGGTGTTAGCGTGCCGCATAGCAGGTTTAGCAGGGTACTTTTACCACTACCGGAAGGGCCAGAGAGAAATATATGCTCTCCTTTCGAGATCTGCCATTTCTTGATATCGAGTATGGGTTTACTCTTTTTAGAATACGCGAACTGTAAGTTAGTTACTTCAATAGCGGTAGTAAACTCAACTTCTCTGTGTTGAACTCTTTGCTTTTGTTCACTTAAATCCACGTTTCGCTCGACCCGTCTACACGTCAAAAAATTAGAATAAGCAGAGATGAAGCAGCAGTTCATCGCAGCCGTAAATAAGTTACCGCTTTATGGTAATGTTATCAAATAACATCATCATAAGCGGTATTAGCTTTTATTATTCGCTTGTATTAAAGACGTAGTAAATCGGAAAGCTTAAATTTACTAGCCGTTAGCCTGAAGCTTTACCACTTCTGCGCTCTCGTCTTCAAGTACGCTTTCAGCTGTGGCGCCTTTGAATATCTTGCTAATTTTATCTTTGTTTTTCGACAGCATAATTGTCAACTCTTCTACGACGCTGTCTTCTAGTTTAATGCCTTTAGCGTAAATATAGCTTGCTAAGTTGTCTGCTGCATCAAGCATTTTATCGTACTGATCGGCTTCTTTTTTGTCGGTAGTTACCAATTTTTCTACCCCTTTGTGCGTAACAACATACTGTGTGGTAATGGCCATGGTAGGTCCCCTATTTATTTAAGACGTAAAAACTGTACAGCATGTTACTGTATAAATAAACAGTAACTGGTAAAATATTTTGCTTAATAATGTTGATAGACTCAAGTATTATACTTTAGTCAAAATAGATTAATTTTTTTGATTACAAGACTACCTTCGTTGGTTCAATCAGTATGGCATTTATTAGTGCCATTGGCTCAAAGGCTCAAACAGGATAGACGGACACGACTTTGTTTTATCCCATTAAAGGAATTAATAAGGCGACTGATATGAGCACGGAAATTCAAAGAGATATTCAGGCGATAGTGTCAATAGATGCCATCCCACACATCATGCAAATATTGGCAAGTAGCTTGCGGCTTCGTTTTATTTGTGTCGCCAGGGTAACCGAGCAAGCATGGACCATGTGCGCTGTCTTAGATAAAGCAGATTTTGGGCTAATGCCGGGCGATCACTTAGAAATAGACACAACATTTTGTCGTACGGTGCGCGCGAGTAAAAAAGAAATCGTGATAAATCACGCATCTGCTGACAAAGAATACCGCGACAATCCAATACCTATAATGTACGGATTCGAAAGTTACTTCTCTTATCCTATCTTTGATGCAAATGGCGAGTTCTTCGGTACCTTGTGCGGTCTAGATCCTGAGCCAAGAGAGCTTCGCAACGAAAAAGTTCATGGCCAAATAAGTGCGTTTGCGAAACTTATCTCAAATCAAATACTGTTGAGTGACCATATCGAGCAAACCTATGCTCAACTTGACGATGCGAAAAAGATGACGCGTCTGCAAGAGCAGTACATCGCTATATTAGGTCATGATATTCGTACGCCTTTGTCTTCAATTCAAATTGGTATTAACTTTTTAGACGATGTTATAAAAGACAGTGAAATAGCTAGCACAATACAAGTCCCAGTATTTAAAGCTGTTTCACGAATGAAAAATAGCGTGCAAAGAATGACGCGCTTGATAGAAGATGCAATGGACTTTACTCATAGTCGGGTAGGTAAGGGGTTGCCGGTTGAACTCGATATTTCACATGACCTGTCAAAGCAGCTGCATTACACAATAGAGGAACTGGCTACAGCAAACCCGCAAGCGAAGATAAATATTCATATTGATATCGCATATGGCTTAGTGTGTGATGAGAAACGAATTTGCCAGTTACTTTCCAATTTGTTGAAAAACGCGTTAGTCCATGGTGATCAGACCCACCCTATTTACGTTAAAGTTATTACCAATAACACTGAGTTTCTATTAAGTGTAACTAATAGCGGATCAGCAATTTCAGATGAATCTAAGTCTAGGCTTTTCCAGCCTTTTTGGCGCAGAGAAGAGAGCGAGAAAAAAGAAGGGTTGGGGCTAGGGCTTTTTATTGCTTCTGAAATTGCGAGCGCTCACGAAGGAGCAATAAAAGTCTCCTCAGATTCTAAAAACACGGAATTTACTTTTACCTTCCCATTGAGCCAGCCTTTATCAAACGTTCGTAAAGACGTGTCTTACTAACCGTAAATACGCTGGGTCTGTTGATTAATGCTTGTGCAACGATGTAAGTATGCGTATAATGCGCGCCCTTACAGCCATCCCAATTCGTTCCTTGTCTCCATACAGTCGGCTGTACTGTCGAGGCTACAACCGTAAGGAGCTATAATGCGTCATTACGAAATCGTATTTATGGTTCACCCTGATCAGAGTGAACAAGTACCTGGTATGATCGAGCGTTATACTACAATTCTTAAGCAAGACGGTGGTCAGATTCATCGTTTAGAAGATTGGGGCCGTCGTCAACTGGCTTACCCAATTGAAAAGCTGCACAAAGCCCACTACGTACTAATCAATGCTGAAGCATCTGCAGAAGCTGTTGACGAATTGGAAAATGCTTTCCGTTTCAACGACGTGATCCTACGTAACATGGTTATGCGCACTAAGACTGCTGTGACTGAGCCTTCTCCAATGATGAAAGAAGAGCCTCGTCGTGAGCGTCGTGACGATTCTGCTCCTCGCCAAGACCGCGCGGAAAAGAAAACTGAAACCACTGAAGACAACGCTTAAGGAGATCACCCATGGCTCGTTTTTTCAGACGTCGTAAGTTCTGCCGTTTCACTGCAGAAGGTGTGACTGAGATTGATTACAAAGATATCGCTACTCTTAAGAACTACATCACTGAGAGCGGTAAAATTGTCCCTAGCCGTATTACTGGTACAAGCGCAAAATATCAGCGTCAGCTGTCTTCTGCGATCAAGCGCGCACGTTTTCTTGCGTTGCTTCCGTACACTGATTCACACAAGTAATTTGGCGAATATAAGGGTTAGCTAAGATGAATATCATCCTACTAGATAAAATCGCCAACCTTGGCGGCCTGGGCGACCAAGTGACTGTTAAGTCTGGTTACGCTCGTAACTTCCTTTTCCCACAGGGTAAAGCGGTTCCTGCAACTAAAGACAACGTTGAAAAGTTCGAAGCACGTCGTGCTGAACTTGAAGCGAAAATTGCTGAGCAACTAGCTGCTGCTAACGCACGCGCTGAAAAAGTTGCTGAGCTTGCTGAAGTTACAATCGCAGCACCTGCTGGTGACGAAGGTAAACTATTTGGCTCTGTTGGTACTCGTGACATCGCTGATGCAATCACTGCAGCTGGCGTTGAAGTACAAAAAGCAGAAGTTAAACTACCTACTGGTACTCTTCGCGAGACTGGTGAGTATGACATCGACTTACAACTTCACTCTGACGTTATCACTTCAATTAAAGTGATCATCATTGCTGAAGCGTAATCGCTGACGTATTCGAAAAGAGCCGCTCCTAGAGCGGCTTTTTTTTGCTCTAAATTTTTGTTCGATACTTAAAGATCAATACCAATCCGCATAGATGATTGCTCACCCAGAAGGCGCTGGCAAGTTTCCTAGCAAAGCGTGGGAATGCAGGAATGGCCGTTGCTTTTTAAATTCCCAGAGCGAAGCTTGCCAGACCTTCCCGAAGGGCGAGTTTAAAATATCCCTACCCTCACTCCACGTCGCGGCGCCTAATTAACGATGGGTGTAAGCAAATATGTCCAGCGCCGACAAACAGCGTATTTTTGAGGTCCACTCATCTGCGATAAATAACGTTTTTTAAATGGTATTTAAACAAAATGTTAATAATCGCTGAAATTCTTAGTGTCATGGCTTTAAACTTTTTCTGTCACTACTGCGACCTATAGTAAACCACACAATAAAAAGCATAAGTGCCATATTATGGACATCACTAAGCAAGCAATAAAAAACGCGACCGGGGTAGGTATAGGAATAACACTGCTGGTATTTTTAGGGCTATATAGCCTGTTTAATTTACCTGTACAGCTGTTTCCTGACATTGAAAGACCGAATATTAACATCCAGACCTCGTGGCGCGCAGCGTCTCCCCAAGAAATTGAGTCGGAGATCATTGAGCCTCAAGAGGAAGTGCTGCAAGGGATCCCTGGCCTTGAGTCGATGAGCGCATGGGCAAACCAAGGCAATGCGTGGATTAATCTAGAGTTTGGTTTAGATACGGACATGCAGAAAACGCTCATTGAAGTGATTAGCCGCATGAACCGCGTACCGCCACTACCTCGCGATGCCCTCTCCCCTAATATTATGCTTGCTGGAAGTGGAGGAGACGCGCCCGCTTTGACCTACTTTTTTCTTCAGCGCCTTCCGGGCAATCCAAACGAAATTAATACCTATGTCACCTTTTTTACCGATGTCATTAAACCTCAGCTTGAATCTATCCCGGGTGTTGCAAGGGCGCGTATGGAAAGCGGGGTTGGCGGTGTTGAAGAGTTTCAAATTGTTTTCGACCCATTTAAAGCGGCGCAGTTAGGCATTGACCTAACGGCAGTCGCCAACGAGTTGGGTCGTGCGAATGATATTTCAGGCGGCTTTGTCGATGTGGGTAGAAGACGCTATACCCTGCGTTTTGACGGTCGTTACGAGCCTACGCAAATGGGTGAAATGATTCTTGAATGGCGAGATGGCAGCCCTATCACTTTAAATGACATTGCCGAAATTAAAATCACCCGCGCTGACGGTGCAAACTACAGTGTGCAAAACGGCAATCCGGCCATATCTATTCGCGTAGACAGACAAAACAACGCCAATGTTCTAGCTACCTTAGAAGCCGTAAAAGAAAAAGTTGCACAAATAAACGAACAGGACTTGGCTCCTGAACAGTTAGTAATGGCGCAAAGCTTCGATGCCTCAGTATTCATCTATAGAGCGGTGCAGTTAGTTACCAGTAATTTGTTTATAGGCGTGCTGCTTGCCATTGCCGTGCTTTGGCTCTTTATGCGCCAGCTGCGGGCTACGCTCATTGTGGCATTGGCCATTCCTATCTCACTACTTAGCACTTTTGTGGTGCTTCAACTTACCGATCGTTCGCTCAACATCATTTCACTGGCAGGACTCGCCTTCGCGGTAGGTATGGTGCTAGATGCCGCTATTGTCGTGCTGGAAAACATTGTAAGAACGCGCAAGAGCGCCGAAGCCGAAATCGAAAATAAAGACCCAAATTCACAAACGCACATGGAGGATTGTGCCCATCGGGGAACGAAAGAAGTGTTTGGTGCCCTCATGGCGTCAACAGCCACCACCGTTGCTATTTTTATTCCCGTCATGTTTTTGGAAGATGTTGAAGGGCAATTGTTTGCTGACCTCGCTCTTACCATTGCCATTGCAGTGTGTATGTCGCTAGTGGTTGCGGTAACGGTATTGCCTGTTGTTGCCGCTAGATACCTTAATGGCAATATGCCAGCTGATAGCTTACAGCGGGTATGGGCAAAAATAACCCGCGCTATTATGTCGCTATCAAGTACGCCGCTTCGCCGCCTCGTATTAGTAATAACGCTTATGGGCGTGCCTATTACAGGTAGTGTTCTGCTTATGCCTTCCATGGACTATTTGCCACCCGTAAAACGCGATGCCGTTGACGCCTTCTTAAGTTTGCCTGCAGGTGCCAGTGAAAACTTTATTAGTGAAGAAGTGATGCCAATTATCGTTGAGCGATTGCAGCCCTATATGGACGGAGAAAAGCAGCCAGCGTTGAAAAACTACTACATTATCACATGGCCAAATGGCGGGAGTTTGGGTGTGCGCGCTAAAGAGCAGTCTAAGGTTAAAGAGTTAGAAGCCATTGTTCGCGATGAAATTTTAAAGGATTTGCCGGATACACAAACCTTTTCACAACAAGGCAATTTGTTCGGCGGCTTTGGAAACGGTCGGTCAATTGACATACATCTTCAAGGTACTGATCAAGCCATGCTCGGCATTGCTGCGCAAGCAGGTTTAGACAAATTGAGAGAAGTTTTCCCTAACGCTAATGCGCGTTCGAATCCTCCACTAGAGCAAGCTGAACCAGAGCTTCGCTTTTACCCCAATGACAGCCGAATGATGGAAGTCGGGTTAAATCGCGGCAGTATGGGGAACCTAGTACGTGCCATGGGTGATGGTATGTATGTGGGGGAGTACTTCGATGGCACCAAACGCATGAATATTATCTTCCGCTCAGCGCCCTGGTTTACACCCGAAGACTTGAACAGTACGCCAGTCATGACGCCATCAGGCGAGGTGGTGCAATTAGGCGAACTGGTAGGTATTGAAAGAGCCGTAGGACCAAGCCGTATTCAGCGCATTGATGGTCGAAGAACCCTTACGCTAAACGTAAATCCGCCAGAGGGTATGAGTTTAGAAGAAGCCATGAAAGTGATTACCTCTGAGGTTGAGCCCGCCATTATGGCCATGATGCCTACCGATGGCGCTATTCATTATGGTGGTAGCGCGGATAGCTTAAAAGGGGCTATTGCCTCGATGGCTGATAACTTTCTTTTTGCCATGGTGTTGCTACTGCTGTTAATGGCGGGTTTGTTTAAGTCGTTAAAAGACAGCGTTCTGGTAGTACTTTCTATTCCGCTAGCCACGGTGGGCGGGGTGATTGCTATTCGTATCATGAACATCTTTACCTTACAGCCCATGGACCTGTTAACCATGATTGGCTTCATTATTTTGCTAGGGCTTGTAGTAAACAATGCCATTTTACTCGTGCATCAGACTCGCCTAGGAGAGCAAGAAGGGCTGACCCGTGATGACGCGGTAGAACAAGCCATCAAACTACGTTTACGGCCTATCTTTATGAGCACGCTGACTTCAATCTTTGGCATGCTGCCCCTGCTGTTGCTACCAGGTGCAGGCAGCGTTATTTATCGAGGTCTTGCGGCTGTAATTGTGGGGGGAATGACGGTGAGTACTATATTCACCTTGCTATTACTGCCTACCTTGCTGCGTATGACGGCTTCAACGTCATCTGTAAATATACTCAAACCCCTGGCCGAGCGCATAGAGAGCACTGGCGCTTCGCCGACTACCTCATCCACCGTAAAACAAAATAAATACAACGATCATGTGTAAGGAAAAGACAACCATGAAAGCAATGACTTCTACTCTCGCCCTTAGTTTGTTTACCTTATTTGCAAGCAGTGTATCGTTGAGCGCACAAGCACAGGATAGCAATCAACCACCGCCGGTGCTGGTTCAAATAGATGAAGCCAGAGAGCAAGCGATTTCACAACTAACCTGGGTTCCTGGAACGGTACTTAGCGTTATCGATGCAAACCTTGCTTCTGAGGTAGATGGTCGCATCACTTGGATGGCAGATGTAGGTGATGTGGTAAAAGCGGGGGAGCCTTTAGTTAAAGTCGACGATACTCGCTTAAGCATTACCCGCAATCAAAATGCCTCAAATATTGCCAGATGGCAGTCGCAGGTTGAACTGTTTACCAAACGTCTCGCGAGGTACAAAAACCTTCAGGCCAGTCAAAACACGTCCAGAGGTGAGTTAGAGGAAGTGGAAGCTGACTTAGAGAATGCTAAGCAGGAGTTAGCGCAAGCCAAATTGGATTTAGAATTCACCGAATATCAGATAGCACAAAGCAGTATTCGTGCTCCCTTTACGGCGTTGGTGGTTGAAAGGCTGCAGTCGCCGGGCGAATACACTGGGGTAGGGCAAACCCTACTTCGCGTGGTAAACCCTGATAGCGTTGAAGTTCAGGTGCGCGCACCGCTCAACGTATTACCCTATATTGCTAACGGCATGAGCGTAAGCGTTCACAATAACGTGAACCAAGTAGAAGAATCTATTCGTGCCATTGTACCGGTAGGCAACAGTACATCGCGCATGATGGAGTTACGAATTGCCATCAACCCCGGTGACTTTCCTATAGGCAGTGCAGTGCGCGTGGCGTTGCCTAGCAGCGATACTCATGATGGTGTCACCATACCCCGCGATGCACTGGTACTAAGAAAGTCGGGCACCTTTATCTATCAGCTCAATGAAAATAATGAAGCGGAGCAGGTTAAGGTGACAACCGGGGTGGGCATGGGTGATAGAATTGAAGTGTTTGGCAATGTGAACCCGAAGCGCTCGGTTGTGGTGAGAGGAGCTGAACGCCTGCGTGCAGGCCAGAAAGTACGTTACAACAATGAGCGTGAGTCTTTGACGGCGAAAAGATAAAAAGGAAGCAAGCCAGCTCTCTACCGATAAAGAGACTGTTAACTTGTTACAAATAAAAGGTGGTGAATTACATACTACTGATTAGACTGTAGGCCAATCTAGTTTATCGTTAGCGAGCGAGACATTAAGGGACCAGAGCAAGTGAAGCAGTATATCGCCACCTTTTTTATAGCAACCTGCATGCTAGCTGGGTGTGCTACACCTAATCAAGTGACGAGAGTAGATGAGAGCAATGCTGTAATCAAGTACACCAATGAGCCTGGGTATGAGGATAGATTCAGCAATATTTATGGCGGTTTTAAAGCATACCCCGTCACGTGCACTAATGATTGCTACCCAGCGTCTGCCGATATTGAATGTGAAAGTGACATGCAAAATTGTCAGTTCGTTGGCCAAAAACCGACAGTGAACTCGCACACCGGCTTTAATGTCACCTGGTTAGGGCACGCCAGCTTTTTACTTAACACCGCAAGTGGTGAGCAAATACTTATTGACCCTGTGTTTGGGCAGTTTGATTGGCCTGTTAATTGGGCTTTTCGATTGGCGGAGGGGTTCAGCCGCAACGAACCTGCTGAGGTAGGTGAAGACAAAGTCGCAGAAACCGACGCTGTGGTTTATTCCCATATTCATTATGACCATTTTAATAAAGCCGATATTGCCGAATTAGGCACAAAGCCCGAATATCTTGTTCCGTTAGGTTTCGCAGAGCACTTCCCTAATAGAGGCTACACCATTAGCGAGATGGCGTGGTATACCAGCAAAAACGTAGGCAAAACCTCTATTCACTTCGTGCCTGCCCATCATTTCAGTAACCGAATTTGGGTGCCGTATTTGTACGAGGACGACAATGCAACACTGTGGGGTGGTTGGGTATTTGAGAGTGAAGGCAAAACATTGTTCTTTGCGGGGGATACGGGATATTCACCACACTTCAAAGATATTAAAGCGCGCTTTGGGGAAATAGATGTTTGCCTGTTACCCATAGCGTCTTATTTCAGCGAAACCTCACCTAAATGGTATCGCAAGGTACATACTACGCCAGAAGATGCCATTGTTGCGGCCCAAGACCTAGGCTGTAAAGCCGTAGTGCCTTGGGGCTATGGAAATGCCAGCTGGATGATGGGTGACAAGACGTCACATTCTGCGCTGTTTCGATTGATGAAAATGAAGAAGCAGCTAAACCCTGCAATGCCTTGGGTTATTTTGAATGAAGGTGAGCAGGCGTCTTTTTAATTTAAGCTACGGATAAATGGCCTATTTATCCGCAATCTTATCTGCAATTTTTTGGCATTTTCCCCGCCATTCATCATCAAGCGGTTCAAGTTTCGCTAGCTTTTGTGCCAGGGCTTTGTCTGCTTTGGTATGGGCGCATTGCATTAGGGTGTGAACATTAACGGTATCGTCCTCACGGTGCAGTAGTGTTACTTCGTCGCCAACGCTAATAGTTCCAGTTTTAATAACCCGGTAATACCAGCCAGTAATACCTCGTTCGCCGACAAATCTGTCTAAATTGGGAATGTTGAAACGCTGAGAGATTTTACTGCAAGGGGCACGGGGTGCACTTACTTGCAGTTCTACCTCGCCGAACTTCCATATGTCGCCGATATAAACAGTGGCATCGTCCATGCCCTCTACACTGATGTTTTCGCCAATGCTGCCTAGCGAAAATTCGCCTTCAGGAAAATGCTTTCTTAATGTTAGATAGTTGGTCGGGTTGAACTGATGCAGCACTTTTTCCGGTCCACCGTGAAGACGTTTATTGGCTTGTTCGTCTTCATCGGTTCTGTCCATATGTACCGTTAACTTGTCGATAGGGCTTTTGACAATACTACTCGGTGCCCCACGAGGGCCTAGCGGCTGAGGTTTTCCAGCAAACAAAGCGTTAACAGTAAATGTGGCAGACATGGAATCTCCAAAAAAATATTTTTGTGCATTTAAACCTTTCTACTATAGGGTACGACTAACCTTATAACACTAACAAGTGCTAATGCTAATCAGCACCACAAATAACAAAGAGAAAAGAATGGAACACACACAACAACGTGTTGTACACGCCAATGTGGTGTTTGGTAACAAAAGCGAAAACGAGCTGATATCTAAAGCGAAGAGGGGCGATAAACAGGCGTTTAGATCCCTTTACGATGAACATATTGGGCGAGTCTACGCGCTTTGTTACCGGCTAACAGGTGAAAAGGGAATGGCGGAAGATGCTTCGCAAGAAGTCTTTATTCAGCTATGGAAAAAATTGGGTAATTTTGATGGGCAAAGCCAATTTTCCACATGGTTACACAGTGTTACGGCAAACATTACCATCTCCTATATGCGCAAGCAGAAAGGGTGGGTGCAGCGGATGTTTAACTTGGAAAACAGCGGTATTAACGAGATGCCGGCTGAAGGTAACAGTACTGATGTGGACTTAGAAGCATTGGTTATTCGTCTTCCTGAGCGAGCCAGAATGGTTTTTGTGCTCCATGCGTTAGAGGGTTACCGACACGAAGACATTGCAAATATGTTGAATATGGCAGTGGGTTCGAGCAAAGCGCAGTTTTTCCGTGCTAAGCAGTTATTAAAAGATTTTATGGGAGTCGATGATGAGTAATTTTGACGACAAGCTTGCTCAGCATATTTCTGAGCTATCAAAAGAGAAGCAGCCCGAGCGAGATCTGTGGCGAGGCATAGAGCTAGGTATAGCATCGGCTCAAGACAACCCTTCAAACGATGACGCTTCATCACCTACGGTTACATCGAGACAGTGGATGGCGATAGCCGCAAGTGTTTGTTTAGTTACTGTATTGTGGTTCGCTGCTCCTTTTGCGTTTAAAGCTGATGAAAGCCGAAGTGATGGCTATGCCCTGATCGACGCAATGAGTATGCAGCAGCAACAACAAGTAAATAGTCTTCTTGCTAGTTATGAAAGTACAACAGCGCTAACTGAAGATTGGCAAGAACAATTAAAAGAATTAGACGATGCTGCTGATGTTATCAAAGCGGCGTTAAAAGACGATCCAGACAACTCAGCATTAATCAAAATGCTGCATCACGTATATCAACAGCAAATTGCCTTAATTGAGCGAGTGCACGCGCCAAAGTGGCAGCAAATTTAATAAGGGTTTAAAGATGAATATGAATACTAAAAACACATTTTTGCACACGTTTAAAACGCCTGTTGCGGCTAAGGTGCTACTTACTACTGCGTTGCTAAGTATCGCTACAGCGGCATTTGCAGGGGAAAAGGTAGATAAGACCATCGATACATCGGCTTCGCCGAAAGTAGACATTGAGCACATTAACGGAAAAGCGGATATTCGAGTTTGGGATAAGTCTCAGGTTCGTGTCACCGGTGAACTGGGCGATCAAACTGAAGAGTTCATCTTTGAAAGACGCGGAGATGTTGTGGTTATACACGTTGAAGTCGAGCGCCATTCAAAGAGCTGGTTCAACAAAGGGAAAGATGGCGACGACCTTGTTATCTACATACCTAAAGCAAGCGACCTGCATTATACCGCGGTCAATGCAGACCTTATTGCGGAAGGTGTTACAAAAGCAGTAGATGTTGAAGTCGTGAATGGCGACGTCACACTTAAAAATATTGGTGAGCGTGTTGAGGTCGAGTCGGTGAATGGAGATATCGTGCTCGAGAACGTAAGAGGCCGATTAGAGGCGGAAACGGTAAACGGCGAAATCGAAGTGACACACTCAGGAAACACGCCAGTAAGTTTTGCGTCAGTAAATGGCAAGCTCGACATTACTTCCGATAGCCCAGACGTATCAGTAGAAACCGTCAACGGTCGAATTGATGTAGCCCTTCAAGCGGTTGATGTTTTACAGATTAATACAGTTAATGGGCGTACTTTCGCGAGTTTAGGCCTTAACAAGAACGGCAGTGTAAAAGCTAACTCTGTGGGCGGCGCGATGGAATTTGTCTTTCAAGATGGGGTATCGGCACAATTTGATATTGAAACGCACGCTGGCGGCAATATTGTGAATAATATCAGCGATGAAAAGTCGCAAAAGCCGAAGTATGGCCCAGGTAGCTGGCTACGCTTTATCCATAACGGTGGGGCTGCAAATGTAGATATCTCTACGGTGCACGGCCGAATCGAAATAGACCAAAAGTGAATAAGCTATAGGCAAGGCAATTGAAACTTTAGGTTGAAAAAAAGAGTTTAGTCCACATTTATTAATCAGACATGTGGTGAGTATTGAAAAGCTGCGAGTTACCGCAGCTTTTTTTGTTTGGTCGCTAAAAATGTGTGATTGAGCGCTTAAAAGTAACAAAACTACATTTTAATCGCTCTTAGGTACACGGTAGGAATACTGCGCGCTACGCCTAAGAAAATTGCGCAGTTAATTGTTTTATGCATGGAGGTCAAATTGAGTATTGTTGGACACGTCAAAAGGTTTTGGCGGTTTCATAGCCTAATTATTGGTGCGTTTGGGATTTGCGCGTTTACCTTAGGTTGTGCTGTTCAAGAGCCCGCTTTCTACGAGGGTACTTGGGTTGTGACTAAGGCCTATAATCCGGGTATTTCCGCCCACTCTGTTTCAGAATCAGAAAAGTTCTTAGGTCGCTCTATAACGTATGCTTCAGACACGGCTAAACTAGATCAGACGCTTTGTGAATTGCCGGTCTATTCAACAAAAAATATCAGCAACCAAGATTTTTACGCTGCTTTTAAAGCATCGCCGTCTTCTCTGGGCTTTAGTGACGACAAGATTACTGAAGTAAATTTGTCTTGCTCAGAAGGCACGGACATCTTAGGTTCTACCCTAATCTTTCAGGAAAACGGTAATACCTATACCTTGGTCGATGGTACGTTTTTAAAGCTGGAGAAAACGCTTTAAACGATGTCGCCTTTTTGCGCTTTCACAACAAAAGTCCTACTTCCTTTGTTGAGAGATGAGCGTTAAAAGCGCATAATATCCTACTGACTTTTGTGCATTGGAATAGGTTTCACTTGTGGCTTCTGCGTCTAAAAACGATAAAAGTGTTGAGAAATTGAAGGTTCCACCTCATAGCATTGAGGCTGAGCAATCTGTTCTAGGCAGCATGCTTATCGACCCTGATAGCTGGGATAAGGTTGCAGAACGGGTCACAGATAGTGATTTTTACAATCGTTCGCATCAAATTATCTTTCGTGCAATCACACGTCTGCTCAATAGTAGCCAGCCCATCGATCTGATTACCGTTTCCGAAGAACTAGAAAAGCACGACGAACTTGAAGATGCCGGTGGTTTTGCTTATTTAGGCGAGCTTGCTAAAAATACACCGAGTTCCGCGAATGTTGTGTCTTATGCGCAAATTATTAGCGAGCGGGCTATCACCCGTGAGCTTATTGGTGTGGCGCACGAAATTGCTGAGGTTGGGTACAATCCAGAAGGACGAGATAGTGCTGATATTCTCGACCTAGCCGAAAGCAAAGTATTCGAAATTGCTGAGCGCAGAACGGGGGAGAACGAGGGCCCTCGCGATGTAGAGTCTGTTCTGGGTAAAACTATCGACCGCCTTGAGGAATTGGTGAAAACCAATAAAGAGGTGACGGGAGTAACGACAGGCTTTACTGACTTGGATAAAATGACCAGCGGTATGCAGCCATCTGACCTAATCATAGTGGCGGCTCGTCCATCGATGGGTAAAACTACCTTTGCTATGAACTTGATTGAAAACGCTATGATGGCAGAAGAAAAGCCGGTGCTGGTTTTCAGTCTTGAGATGCCCTCAGAACAAATCATGATGCGTATGTTGGCTTCATTAAGCCGTGTAGATCAAACTAAAATCCGTACTGCGCAACTCGATGATGAAGACTGGGCACGTATATCTAATACCATGGCCATGTTGAAAGACAAAGATAGCTTATTTGTTGATGACTCTTCAGGCCTTACACCAATGGATGTACGAAGTCGTGCAAGAAAGCTCGCTCGTGAACGCGGTGGGATCAGTCTCATCATGGTGGATTATCTACAGCTAATGCGCGTACCTTCACTCAGTGATAACCGTACCTTAGAAATAGCAGAAATCTCCCGCTCACTTAAAGCACTGGCTAAGGAACTTGAAGTACCTGTTGTTGCACTTTCTCAGCTTAACCGTACGCTAGAACAACGTGCTGATAAACGCCCTGTTAACTCTGACCTTCGTGAGTCTGGGTCAATCGAGCAGGATGCCGACTTGATCATGTTTATTTACCGTGATGAGGTGTATCACGAGAACAGTGAATATAAGGGCATAGCGGAGATTATTATAGGGAAACAGCGTAACGGTCCAATCGGAACCTGTCGCCTTACCTTCCAAGGTCAGTTCTCGCGTTTCGATAACTACGCTGGTCCTGCTATAGCAGACGAATATTAGTCTGCTTTTTTAGCGGCTAAATTATGCGTGTTAGCCAATAAGCCATATACGGTATTAAAGAAAATATTATCGACACAAAAAAGGCGCCGTGCGGCGCCTTTTTCAATTCATAGAAAATAAATTACTTTTCTTCAGCTACTTTTACTGTGTCTTTAACTGTCACTGAAATGCGACGGTTAACACGGTGTGCTTCAGCATCGTTATCAGTATCTAGAAGCTGAGTTTCGCCGTAACCGATAGTCTCTAGACGAGATGAATCGATACCGTACATGTCTACCATTACTTCTTTGAAGTTAGCAGCACGGCGCTTAGAAAGGTCCATGTTATATGCTTCAGTACCTGGAGCAGAAGTGTGACCTTCTACTACTGCAGTTGTTGAAGGATATTGCTTCATAAATTCAGCGAATTCAGAGATTTCTGGATCTTTCGGCATTTTAACAACAGCGCTTTCGTTGTCGAACAGAACGCGTAATGTAATTTCTACGGTCTCTTCGTCAAATACTGTACAACCTTTAGCGTCAACTTTAACGCCAGCAGGTGTATCAGGGCACATATCTTTGCTATCTACTACGCCGTCATTGTCTGCATCTTTGATTGCGCAGCCAGTAGCGTCTACCTTAGTACCTGCTGGTGTGTTAGGGCACTGGTCTACGCTGTTAAGTACGCCGTCGTTATCATTGTCTACACTACAGCCTGTTGCATCAACGCGAACACCTGCTGGAGTCATTGGACACTGATCTTTGCCATCAACAACGCCGTCATTGTCGCTGTCTTTAGGTGCAGATGGAGTAGATTTACCAAACGGAACAGCAATACCTACTTTGATGCTGTAGTCGTTGTAGTCTTCGCCAAAGTCATGGTAAGCCGCGATTTCAGTAACTAGCTTAACGCTTTCATGAAGATCCCAGTGTTTACCAATACCGATGTTACCTAGCGTAGTTGATTCACCTACTGCTTGGCGCTTAATACCACCAAACACGAACCATGCATCGTCAGGCATGAAATAAAGTGCGTCGACACCAACCATCTCGCCGCTATCATCGCCGCCGCCAACATAATCTAGATCTAGCGCTGTAAACTCAACACGAGCCGCCCAGCTTTGAGTGAAGCGGAAGCCGTATTCAAAAGCTACACCACGACCATCGTCGTAAAGCTCACCTTCAGTAAGGTCTAGCGGACGAGAATCATCAGTGTTGTAGTACATGCCAGATAGGCCGAACCAACTTTTATATTCAGGTTCAGAAGAATCTTGTGCAAATGCATTGGTTGAAGATAGTACAGCAAGAGATAGCGCTGCCATTTTAAAGTGTTGTTTCATAGTCACATCCTGTTTAACGTTGAGTGATTATCGATTTTTGATAATTTTGTTTTGTGCTTAGTGAAAATTCCAAGCACAAACTATGCCATTTATAATATGGGTTAGGCTGCGATCCCTTGTAATGTGGCAATAATAGTTCGTCTTCCACCATGATCCCGGTGTTCACCGAGCATGATACCCTGCCATGTGCCAAGTGCAAGCTTGCCTTGTTGGACAGGAATAGTAAGTTGACACCCTAGTATACTCGATTTTAAGTGCGCAGGCATATCATCTTTACCTTCATAAGTATGCCTGAAAAAAGGAAGCTCTTCTCTTACACTATGGTTTAAAAAAGCCTCCATGTCCTGCCGGACAGTAGGATCAGCATTTTCGTTAATCGTTAAACTTGCGCTAGTGTGTTGAAGGAATAAATGTAGTAGGCCTACTTCAACGTGGCGGATACTGGGTAGGGCTGCTTCAACATGAGATGTAATCAGATGAAAGCCCCTTGGGTAACTGTCGAGTGTAATTTTTTCAGACTGCCAGAAATTATTTGTCAAAACAAATTTCCAGGTACGCTAGGCCTTCATCGCACATAAACGGAAGGATAATTTTTGCGCCGTCCACTTGATGGCTTATGGTATGCTGTTTTCCCGATACGACAATCGGCGTTGCCATACCAAATTCATAGCCCCGTTCAGCTAAATCACGCTTTGCATTACCGCAAATCATGTTGGTAACTTCACCAACCATATCACCGACTTCTGCATCAAGCTTCTCTGGACGTTCCCCCACCATTCTTTCCATAATGGTAAGAGCTAGAGGTTCATCGAAAGTAATAGACATTGACCCTCTTACATCCGGACCCACCATTCCAATAAGCCCTGAAACATCACCTTTTGCAATATCATTTTGTTTACGCTTCGGCTTTCCCGGTGTCAATTTTGTCTGTGCCATCGTTTCAAGTACGTTTAGAAGGCCAGCAATAAACGGGTTAACAAAATCAGCATTCATTTACACTCTCCAAGTCAGACTGCGCTTCCGTTTTTTGACAATCGGCACATAATCCATGAGCCTCTATAGTTTGTTTCGATACTTTAAAACCATGTTGCTGAGCCTGACTGTCAAGCGTGTCTTTTAGCCCCTCAGACTGAATCTCAGCGACATCGCCGCAGCTATCGCAAATTAAAAATTGAACGGGATGGTTACAACCAAAGTGATAGCAGGCAACAAACGCGTTTGTAGACTCTAGCCGGTGTATCAATCCAAAATCAAGAAGGAAGTCGAGAGCGCGATAGACGGTTGCCGGCTTGGCGCTCGATTCCGTTTCTTTTAAAGAGTCGAGGAGCTCATACGCACCCATAGGACCGTGCTTTGAAACAAGAATTTCATACACCTTTTCCCGTAGCGGTGTAAATCTAGCGCCGCGCTGCTCGCAATACGCCCGTGCTTTATGAATAAGTGTGGTTTTGTTCATTGATGATAACCGTAAACTCGACTTTCATTGTTATATTAAAGCGTTACTTCTGGATCACGTGGGTTTGAATGTACGTGTGATATCAACTCATCTTCCAACGTAAAACGCTCTTCTAATGTTTCACCGAGCGACGCTAACGCTGAGTCTAAATCAGCGGCCTGCTCAAGCGTTACTGATTGTGCAAACGTATCATTAAATGCGAGAGCTGCGTCAGTAGTTTTTGACAATTTGGGGTAGAGACTGTCTCTTAAATTAAGACCTTCTGTGTCGTTTTCCACCAAAATATCAAAGACCTCAAAGTGTCCTGCAGATAAGTAATCAAGTAATGCACTGCAAAAGTTAGCTATTTCATCAGCGTCGGGTAAGCACTCGCTGTCATTTTTAATGCCTGCTAATTCACAGTAGGAAACGAGCAACGCTTGCCTGTCCATCAACCATCGGTCAATAACATGGCTCTGACCACCCCATTTCGATTTTACGCTTTCCAATTGTTGCAACATATTGATGTGCTACTCATCTAGCGACAATAGGGTCAGTATAACACTGTGCTCTTGCGACACAAATTTTGCTAGAAAAAGTTCCAATTGAAGTCGCAGCGTTAAAATTACTAGAGCTAATTAATAGTGTACTATCTGAAATTAAAAGACAGAGGTGATATTCAATGATGATTAAGCTAGACGAAGCAATGCTCACAACTCAGCAAGCCTTGTGGGTAGTATTCAGCCGAGGAAAATTAGTTGTTCAAGAGTCATCAGAATCTATCCCTGTCGCTTATTTGCACGAGCTTCCATTTTTGACGTCATATATCAGTGATATTCATCAACTACCTCCTTTAAACGAAACCGCGCAGCGAGATTTGCCGGTGTTTGTGGTTGATTTAGGTGCCGAGCATATTGATGAACCAGGTTGGGAGCGCGTGTCATTACGGCAACTTCTTTTTGCTGAATATGATATTGCTTTTTCGGTTATCGGAAGAGCTTGGCAATACATCCATTTTTTGCGCACTCATCAATTTTGTGGCCAATGTGGTTCGAAGACAGAGCGAGTTGATTGGGAAATGGCTACGCATTGCCATCGCTGTCAGCATCGAAGTTATCCGCGAGTCTCACCTTGTATCATCGTTTCCATTCACAATAACGAAAAAGTACTGTTGGCAAAAGGCGTTCGCCATAGAGATGCCAATATGTACTCAACGCTAGCTGGCTTTGTGGAAAGTGGAGAAAGTCTTGAGCAAGCAGTACACCGAGAGGTGTATGAAGAGGTTGGGGTCAAAGTCAAAAATTTACGATATTACAACAGCCAACCTTGGCCGTTTCCTCATTCACTTATGGTGGGATTTATTGCTGAATACGATGAAGGGGAAATACGCTGCCAAGAGAACGAAATAGATGATGCGCAGTGGTTTGATATCGATAACCTTCCAACTATTCCGCCGAAAGTGTCGATTGCAGGGCAGCTTATTGCAGAAACGGTGTCTCTAATTGGCAACAAATAAAAAACCCTGCCGAGGCAGGGTTTCAGTAAGTTTAGCACGGTCCCATTAGTGGGCTTCTTTTCTTTAACCTCTATATTGTTAGCAAACCACTTTTATTAGTGCAAGCTTTTTTTCAAGATTTATCCGTCTTTAATAATCGACAGTGTGGCGTTTTCAAAGAAGTTGTCGCTTAAACGTAGATTTTTTAACTCAGGTTGTAGCGCACCTCATAAAGAATGCTGGTATACTTTCGCGCTCAATTATCTTCTGTTATTTAGGTGAGTTATATGTCGCAAAATTACCCCAGTGTTGATAAACCCGCGTTAAAGAACGATCGTTATTTGCGTGCGTTACTTAAACAGCCGGTAGATGTCACACCTGTCTGGATGATGCGACAAGCTGGGCGTTACTTACCAGAGTATAAAGCGACCCGCGCAGTAGCTGGCGATTTTATGTCACTTTGCAAAAATGCAGAGCTAGCCTGTGAAGTTACGCTTCAACCTTTGCGTCGTTTTCCACTGGATGCGGCTATTTTGTTTTCAGATATTTTGACCATTCCCGACGCAATGGGACTAGGTCTTTATTTCGAGACCGGTGAAGGCCCTCGTTTCAAAAATCCTATCACGTGTAAAGCAGACGTTGACAAAATTGGTCTTCCTGATCCAGAGGGTGAGCTGCAGTATGTCATGAATGCCGTTCGCACAATCAGACGTGAACTTAAAGGTGAAGTTCCGCTAATAGGCTTTTCTGGAAGCCCATGGACCCTTGCTACCTATATGATTGAAGGTGGTTCAAGTAAAGCTTTCACGAAAATAAAGAAAATGGCGTTTTCGGAGCCAGCAATCCTTCATGCACTTTTGGAAAAATTAGCCGACTCTGTAACGGAGTACCTAAATGCACAAATTGCAGCGGGTGCCCAGTCAGTGATGGTGTTTGATACTTGGGGTGGTGTGTTATCACCTCGCGACTACAAAGAATTCTCGTTGCAGTACATGGAACGAATCGTTAGCGGCCTAACTCGTGAAAATGATGGTCGTAAAGTTCCGGTTACTTTGTTCACGAAAAATGGCGGTATGTGGCTAGAATCAATTGCGGCTACTGGCTGTGATGCGGTTGGTTTAGATTGGACTATCGACATCAAAGAAGCGCGAGCACGTATAGGCGATAAAGTGGCACTCCAGGGAAATATGGATCCATCCATGCTCTATGCACAGCCGCAGCGCATCGAACAAGAAGTTGCCACAATTCTGGAAGGTTATGGCGAAGGAAGCGGTCATGTATTTAACCTTGGTCACGGCATTCACTTGGACGTTCCGCCTGAAAATGCTGGCGTATTCGTTGATGCAGTGCATAAATTCAGTAAGCAATATCACAAGTAAGCATACTTCTCTAAGGTATTTTAATGAAAACGTGGCTTGCGGGGCTGATAATATTTGCATTGATAGCAGGTTATAAGGTCTTTAGTTATCAACACCAACTTAGCGAATCAAACGCTGAGAAAGAACGGCTAACCTCTGTGCTAGACCGTTCTCGAGTCACTGAAACAAGCGAGCTTAAAGTCATGAAACCAGCAACAAAGCTTGTTGCTGGCGGCGGACCGGGCGATAAACAACTAAGTGATAATCAGCTGAGTGATAAGCAACTAAGTAATCTGTCGTACGCCGGCTCAAGACAGCATAGCGCGCTCTCAAATGGGAGCGTTAAAAGCTCAAGGCTACCTGCGTCAGATAATTTCTATTCTGAGACTGAGGGTTCGCTTACTTCGTTTTTCTCGCTCCCTCCAAACAACGAGCGCTTTGTCTTAAGTTCTGTTAAATGTGAAAATGGATTGTGCGAGCTAGTGGGTGAATACGACGGCTCTGAAGCAGAGCTTTCTTCGATCATTGAAGCGCTTGAGAGAGAACCTTGGTGGCACTTCGGCAAGCCCATAATAGCAACCGAGTTCGCACAGCGTGGTTTAAAGCTTAACGTTTCTTTTGCAGCTGAACATTTACTGCATAATGATGAGAAGTTTGGCAACGATGTGCAGGCTGAATTAAATCAAAAGGTGGCTTCAGCGGGTTAATCAGGGAAAAGCAATTTTCGCGTAGTTGCGCACTAAGCGTCGCGCGGTAAGCCTTTTTCTATAACCCGTATTAGCCGATGCTGCTGCCTATTTTGCAACTCTAACGCGCTTTTTTTGAGCCCTTGTTGTTGAAGTGCCCAATCAATATGCCTGTCTACCAAATCACTTACTGTGCCTCGCCTCTCGTTTAAAAGCATTGTGATTCCGCTGCTGTATGAAGCGTTTCCAAGTGCCACGGCTATATTACGCTGCCACTTTTCATAGCCAATTCGCCTTATTGGCGAGCCCTCAGTATTAGATAAAAATGTTTCTTCAGACCAGCTAAAGAGAGTATGTAAAGTTTGTCCGTGGAGGGCTTCTCTAGGATGGAAGTCTTCTTCATCCGTGACGTCGGCATAGCGATTCCAAGGGCAAACCAATTGGCAGTCATCGCAGCCATAGATTCGGTTGCCCATCATGGGCCTTAATTCTTCCGGTATGTCTTTGTCCGATTCTATAGTGAGATATGAAATACAGCGGCGAGCATCTACCGTATATGGGGCAACAATCGCATTAGTGGGACATATCGTTAAGCAGGCAGTGCAATTACCGCAGTTTTCTTCAACAGGAGCGTCAACAGGAAGGGGAAGGTTGATAAAAAGCTCGCCTAAAAAGAACCAAGAGCCCGCCTCTTTATTAAGCGTTAAACTATGTTTTCCTGTCCAACCTATGCCTGCTTTTTCAGCGATAGCATGTTCTAATACTGGCGCGGAATCTACAAACGGACGGTACTGAGTATGCTTGAGTGATGCGGTAATTTTGTCACCCAGTTGTTTTAAACGCTTACGCAATACCTTGTGATAGTCGCGCCCTAGCGCGTAGCGACTTATGTATCCTATCTCTCTATTTTTGAGGTGCTTGGCAAATGATGCATCCGGAGGTAAATAGTTCATACGAACACTAATGACGCGCAAGGTGCCAGGTACCAACTCGCTCGGCCGAGCACGCTTCATCCCATGGCTTTCCATATAGGCCATGTCGCCGTGATACCCATTGTCTAACCACTTTTGCAAATGGGACTCGTGCTGATTTAGATCAATATCGCTGATGCCGACTTGTTGAAAGCCTAGCGCTGCACCCCAAGCCTTGATATTGTTTGTTAATTCAACGAGGTCGATAGAACTAATTTCGGACATTTGCTCATGCTAGATACTCAATTAACGTCAAGTTTATCATACAAATTATTTCGGGCCGATCAGGTTAGAGAAAATGAAGCGCAAGCGGCGGCTGAATCAGGTTGCGATATGTTTACCCTGATGCAACGAGCGGGTGACGTTGTGTTCAAGCAATGTTTAGAGCTAATGCCAAACTCTGATGTCTATTTAGTACTCGTTGGTCAGGGGAACAACGCTGGCGACGGTTACATCGCGGCGGTTAACGCTAAGTTAGCGGGTAAGCAAGTTCACTTATGTGCGGTTGAGCCACAAAGAACATTAGAGGGCGATGCAGGAAAGGCGCAGCAGCGTTGGCTTGATTCCGGCGGAAATATCGATGGTTTTGACGCTGCATGGCTGAAAAAAGCTGATGTTGTCATCGATGCCTTGTTGGGAACTGGTATTAACAGTTATATACGAAATGAGTTTGCCGATATTATTGATGCGGTAAATGAATCTTCAACCCCAGTTGTTAGCGTGGATGTACCATCTGGGTTAGACGCCAATACTGGTCAAAGTCTTGGCCGCTGCGTACAGGCCGATATTACGGTGACCTTTGTAGGGATAAAACCTGGCCTTGTGACGGGGGCTGGAAAACAATCCTGTGGCAAGTTGGTTTATGCTGATTTAGGTATTGGGAAAGCCTTTCAGGGGCTTGCGAAAGCTTCTGCTACCATGCTCAATATCGGCCACTTTAAGGGAATGGGCCCTCGCGAAATTAACAGTCATAAGGGGACATATGGTCGACTGTTATGCATCGGAGGAAACCGCGGAACGGCGGGCGCTATTCGTTTAGCGAGCGAAGCGGCGCTTAGAAGTGGTGCAGGTATGGTAAGGGTTTATACTCATGAGTCTTCAGTAATCCAGGTTAGTGCAGGTAGGCCAGAACTAATGGTAACCGACTTCAATTTGGACGATGCGCTAGCGTGGGCAACGTGCGTAGTGATAGGCCCAGGGCTTGGGCAAGATGAATGGGCTGAAGATGTGTTTGAAATCACACTGAAGCATTGTCAACACCAGAACAAGCCCGTGGTCATCGACGCTGATGCGCTAAACTTGCTTTGTAAACAATCAACAGCATTTACCCTTTCAGACAGTATTCTTACTCCTCATTCTGGTGAAGCAGCAAGGTTACTAGGAGTATCCATCGACGACGTAGAAAGCGACCGGTTTAACTACGCAAGACAGTGCTCTCAGCGATATCACGCAGTCTGTGTACTTAAAGGCGCGGGAACGCTAATTGACAATGAGAAGAAAACTTGGGTTTGTCGTCATGGTAATCCAGGTATGGCAACGGCAGGAAGCGGCGACGTTTTAAGTGGAATTTTAGGCGCATTGCTTGCTCAGGGCGTAGAAACTGACATCGCAGCAAAATATGGCGTTGTACTTCACGCAAAGGCCGGAGATGATATTGCCCAACGCTATGGTCAACGTGGTATGATAGCCAGCGATTTGTTTGATGCAGTTCGTGCGCTTATAAACCACTAATTAGCGTGGTTTTGCTCTAATCGGGCAGGCATCTGCTGTGTTACTCGGCCTTAGACTACTGTGGAATATTGTTGATGTCTTACCCGCATACCTCTTTTTTTGCTAATGAATTAGATGATACCGCGCAACTTGCCAAAGACTTGGCGCAAGCCGTTTCAAGTCAGTTACCTACCGATGCTGTTATCTATCTTAACGGTGACTTAGGCGCCGGGAAAACCACCTTCAGTCGTTACTTCATTCAGTCGTTAGGCCATTCAGGTAGCGTTAAAAGTCCAACCTATACATTGGTTGAACCTTATGAGTTGGATAACGTCAATATTTATCACTTTGACCTGTATCGCCTTGCCGACCCTGAAGAGCTCGAATTTATGGGAATCAGGGATTATTTTGGCTCAGGAGCTATCGCGCTCATTGAATGGTCTGAAAAAGGTGGTGAACACTTGGCATCTCCCGACTTAGTGATTAGTATAAATATTACACCGTCGGGTAGACAGTTCAGCCTAGAAGCTAAAAGTTCGCATGGTGCTAAATTGCTTCAACAATGCAAACGTGTTTAACACGCGCTACAAGTGAAAAAATAGAAAGCATAGCCGCTCCGAGGTTTACGAGAGCGGCATAACAACAATACGAAGGCTAAATATGGTGCGCAGTATAGTTTCGGTATTACTTTTGTGTCTTGTGGTGCAGTTTGCCCACGGCGCGCAAAATAACATCGACGGAGTAAGAATATGGCCGTCGCCGGACAATACCCGTGTAGTCTTTGACATGAAAACGGCGCCTGAGTATACCTACTTTACGCTCAAAAACCCGCTTCGCTTAGTTATCGATCTCAACAATACGAACGACACATATAAACTCTCGGATATCGAAAATAGCGGTAACCTAATCAACAAGCTGCGCTATTCAACACCGAAAAACAGATCGTCTGCAAGGATTGTTGTTGAACTAAACAAAAATACGACACCTTCTCTATTTGCTATGGCGCCAGAGGGTGCCTATGGTCATAGGTTGGTGGTAGATTTACCAGACAAAGCAGCTAAAAGTGCGCCAATGCTCACGGCTTCTGCATCAACAGGCTCTGTAGTGCTCGACGACTCGACGAGCTCTCGCGACAGAGACATAATTGTCGCGATAGATGCAGGACACGGTGGGCACGACCCCGGCTCGGTAGGACCTGCGGGCACGTTTGAAAAGCACATAACGCTGAGCATAGCCAAAAAACTTGAAGGCATGATAAACAAAGAGCGCGGAATGCGAGCCATCATGACACGCAGCGATGACTACTATATATCGCCTAACCGCCGACCTGAAATCGCAAGAGAGAAAAAAGCGGACTTGCTGATATCTATTCACGCCGATGCCTTTAGTCAGCCACAGCCACGAGGTGGTTCTGTTTGGGTACTTTCCATGCGAAGGGCTGATACAGAGTTAGGTCGATGGCTAGAAAAATCGGAGCGCCACTCTGAGTTGTTAGGTGGCGCAGCAGAAGTAATTAACGATAAATCAAGCGAGCGTTACTTAACGGAAACCATTCTTGGTCTTTCTATGGATCACAGTATGGCAACCAGTCATGATTTGGGTAACAAAGTTGTTGAGGAATTGAAGCAGGTAACCAGTCTTCACAAGAGGAAACCTCAAGCTGCGAGCTTTGCGGTTTTAACAGCGCCAGATATTCCATCCATTCTGGTTGAAGTTGGTTTCATTTCTAACCCGCAGGAAGAAAAGAACCTAAATTGGTCTAAATATCGCGAACGTTTAGCTGCCGCCATGTTTAATGCAACTAAGCGTTACTTCAAGCAAGTTCCTCCCGATGGTACACTATGGGCTCAAGAAAGAGAGAACAACCGAACCCACAGGGTTAGGAGCGGTGAATCGTTATCGCTGCTGGCTCAACGTTATAATGTTAAAGTGAGCAGTATAAAAGCAGCCAATGATCTCTCAAGCGATGTAGTTCGAGTCGGGCAAGTATTAAATATTCCGAGAACGTAGCATAGCGCACGCTTTATAAGTCTTTATCGGCATCGTTGCCTCGCGTTGCGCTGTATTCGCCTTTTATCCACTAATTATTTCATAGGGTAGCCCTTTGCCTATACAGCTTTTATCTCCACAACTAGCTAACCAAATTGCCGCTGGTGAAGTGGTTGAGCGCCCCGCATCTGTAGTTAAAGAACTGTTAGAAAATAGTCTAGATGCAGGGGCGACAAAAATTGAAGTGGATATTGAAAAGGGCGGCCATAAGCGAATCCGAATAAAAGATAACGGTTTGGGGATCGTCAAAAGTGAATTGCAGCTGGCGTTAAGTCGCCATGCAACCAGCAAAATTACAACCCTCGATGACTTAGAGCAGATTTTATCTCTTGGTTTTCGTGGCGAGGCGCTGGCGAGTATTAGCTCTGTGAGCCGATTAACATTGACCTCGCGAACTGAGTCACAAACCGAAGCATGGCAGGCTTACTGTGAGGGTAGAGAGATGGCAGTGAATATACAGCCAGCAGCTCATCCCGTTGGAACCACTATTGACGTCGCCGACTTGTTCTACAACACGCCCGCAAGGCGTAAATTTTTGCGAACGGAAAAAACAGAGTTTCAGCACATAGAAGACGTTATCAAGCGCATTGCGCTAAGCCATCCTGAGGTGTCTTTCATTCTTAAACACAATGATAAGGTTGCGAGACGATTTATTGCTGACAGAGAAGGGAGCTTAGCAAACCGAATTGCTTCTGTTGTTGGTCAAAAGTTTATTCAAAATGCCGTTCACATTGATACCGAATATGAAGGACTCCACATTGACGCTTGGCTAGGTAATGAAGCTATGCTGCGAAGCAGCAACGATTGCCAGTTTAGTTTTGTTAACGGAAGAGGAATGCGTGACAAACTTATTATGCACGCTATTCGTCAGGCCTATGAAACAGTGTGGGGCGTTATAGAACAGCCGAGTTTTGTCGTCTATCTCACTGTTGATCCAAAAGACGTAGACGTTAATGTTCATCCTGCTAAGCACGAAGTGAGATTCCAGCAAGGTCGCTTAGTACATGATTTTATCTCCAAAGCAGTAGGTGATGCATTACATGCAATAACAGGTGACCAGCCCTTGCTCGGTTCACAAGACCAAACAGCGTCGAGCGGCGGTTTCATGTCTACTAACGTAGAGCACGACTATATAAGGCCACTTCAAGCTCAATCGGAAAATGGCAGTCGAGCTTTTGGTGAATCGAGCCCTTATCCATCCCAACCTTTCTCACAAGATGATTATTCGAATTCACCGTCAATCAGCCATGGCCAGCCAACATTTGGCTCGGCTAAAATGGCAGGGACGAGCAGAGCGAGCGGCGCTACCCCTCGACAAAGTCGAGGGCCAAGCGCAGCATATCAGTCTAGCTATAATGCGCTGATGACGCCAAATAGCGACAACGTTAAAAGAGAAGACAACGCTCAAGGGCCTCTTGAATGTGTAAATCTCTCTTCACTTCAAAGGATGTACCCAAAATCTGAAAAAATTTTTCTGCTTTCGGCGACAAAAGTTGTCAGTATGTGGCTGAGCGAACTATTTTTAAAAGCAGAGCATAGCCAACCGTTACTTATGCCAGTTGCCGTATCACTTGATAACGTAAGCGAACCGCTTCTTACACTTTTGAATTCCTCACACTTTGAAGTTAACAAGGTCGCAGGAAAATATCGATTGCAACAGGTACCGGCAGGAACACGGCATTTACCTTGGCTTATGTGGTTCGAACACTTATTAACTGCTACACCTGACGAAAATTGTGACACATTAGATAAAGTTGTTACGTCGCTGGTATTACCCGCCCACGTACTTGCTGAAGATGTGCATAATCACGTGTGGTACTGGTTGGATGAGCAAAGCGAAGTTAAACAATGGGAAATTATTGAGCAATTTGCTAAAGTGCGCTCGTTAAAACAAGTGCTAGATGTATGGGGAGAATAAAGTGTCCAATGGCATAAATTCTGCATTACCCGTTATAGCTATCATGGGTCCTACGGCGTCAGGTAAAACAGGTTTGGCACTTGAAATTGCTGCGCAAGTAGACAGCGAGATAATAAGCGTCGATTCTGCCTTAGTTTATAAAGGAATGGATATTGGGACGGCAAAGCCAACGCTTGAAGAGAGAGCGGGTGTTGCTCATCATCTCATTGATATTATTGACCCAGTAGAAACGTATTCTGTGTCACAATTCGTGAAGGATACCAACGCACTTATCGGCGAAATATTAGCACGAGGCAAAGTGCCAATTCTGGCTGGTGGCACAATGATGTATTTTAATGCCTTGATAAATGGAATTTCGCCACTACCTAAGTCAGATGAGAACATTCGAGACGAAATAACAAAGCAGGCACAACAGTTGGGTTGGCCTAAATTACACGACGAATTGCGTGGTGTAGACCCAGTTAGTGGTGAGAGAATTCACCCTAATGATCCTCAGCGGATCACGCGTGCATTGGAAGTATTTAGAAGTACGGGCAAAACCTTGACACATTGGCAACAGCAAGAAGGTGAAAAATGCCCTTATGATATTGCACAATTTGCCATAGCGCCCGCAGACCGCGCAGTATTGCACTCGCGTATTGCAACTCGCTTCGACATGATGTTGGAGCAGGGGTTTGAGAAAGAAGTATTAAAACTCTACGAACGTAGTGATCTACATGAAGCATTGCCTTCTATACGTTCAGTAGGATATAGGCAGATGTGGCAGTACTTAGATGGCCAGTTGAGTTATGCCGAAATGCGTGAAAAAGGCATAATTGCTACAAGGCAACTAGCCAAGCGTCAACTAACGTGGTTGAGAGGCTGGGAGCAGGTTACGTGGCTAGACACATTTGCTAACGATAATTTGACTAAAATTACAGCGAAAGTCACACTTTAAACAGTTGAGTGTGGTATACATTAGACGTGCAGTGATAGTGAAATTTCTATCACGAATAATAAAAACTAAGGATATCAAATGGCTAAAGGGCAATCTTTACAAGACCCATTCTTGAACGCTTTGCGTAAGGAACGTATTCCAGTATCAATTTATTTGGTAAATGGTATTAAACTTCAGGGACAGGTTGAATCATTCGACCAATTCGTTATTTTACTGAAGAACACAGTAAGCCAAATGGTTTATAAGCACGCAATTTCTACTGTTGTTCCAGCACGCGCTATAACAATGCCTAGCGCAGGAGATTCTGAAAATACTAAAGGTGAATAATTTAAAAGGTAACGCGCTTGTTTGACCGTTATGAAGCCGGTGAACAGGCTGTACTTGTTCATGTAAATTTTTCCGATGAAGACTCAAAAGAGGACTTAAGTGAGCTTGAATTGCTTGTGTCTTCGGCAGGGGTGAATGCGGCTGAAGTTATTACAACTTCACGTACTGCGCCTCTTGCTAAGTATTTCGTCGGCTCAGGTAAGGTAGAGGAAATAGCAGCAGCGGTTAGGGCACATGACGCCAACGTTGTTATTTTCAATCACGCCCTTTCTCCTTCTCAGGAGCGAAATTTAGAGGCCGTGTGTAAATGCCGGGTGTTAGATAGAACGGGGCTCATTCTTGATATCTTTGCGCAACGCGCGAGAACTCACGAGGGTAAGCTTCAGGTTGAACTAGCTCAGTTGAGACATATCTCAACGCGTCTCATCAGAGGATGGACTCACCTTGAGCGTCAAAAAGGTGGTATTGGTCTTCGCGGTCCGGGTGAAACACAGCTAGAGACTGACCGTCGTTTACTTCGTGGTCGTATTAAAGCCATTCTTCGTCGTTTGGAAAAAGTGCAGAAGCAACGAGAGCAGGGTCGCCGCTCTCGTAAACGCGCAGAAATTCCTACGGTATCCTTAGTTGGCTATACGAACGCGGGTAAATCAACCCTGTTTAACACCATTACCGACTCTCACGTCTATGCTGCTGACCAGCTGTTTGCAACGCTAGATCCCACTTTACGTAAAATCGAGTTGAAAGATGTAGGCCCTGCCATACTCGCAGACACGGTTGGTTTTATTCGTCATCTTCCTCATGACCTTGTTGCTGCGTTTAAAGCAACGCTTCAAGAAACTCAAGAAGCTGATTTACTGCTCCATGTTGTTGACGTTGCTGATGCAAAATACCGTGAAACCATGGATGAAGTTAACAACGTGCTTGAAGAAATAGAAGCGGGAGACATTCAACAATTACTAATCTGTAATAAGATTGATAAACTAGACGACGTAAATCCCCGTATAGAAAGAAACGATGAGGGCGTGCCCGTTCGAGTGTGGCTTTCTGCGCAGACAGGTGAAGGGACGGAATTATTAAGCCAAGCTTTAACCGAGTGTTTGGGTAAAAGCATGGTCAATTACACATTGAAGATTCCCCCTGCACAAAGTCGATTGCGCGGTGTGCTGTATGAGCTAAACTGCATTTCTAGCGAAGAGTACGACAGTCAGGGAGACTGGGTAGTGGACGTAAGAATGCCCGCAGCTGACTGGAACAGATTGGAAAAGCGTCTGGAAAACGGAATATCAGAGTATGTTGTGCGACATTAGTCAGTGCTAGTCACTGGGTTGAGCATAAAGAATTCAAAAATATAACAGTAATCTATGGAGTATCAGCATGGCTTGGAATGAGCCGGGTGGCAATAATAACGACCCGTGGAAAAATCGCGGGGGGAAAGAACAAGGTCCCCCAGATCTAGACGATGTGTTTAAAAACTTATTCGGTAAGTTTGGAAAGTCAGGTGGTAACGGTGGTGGCTCAGGTAAAAGCCTTGGTGGTATCGGTGCGGGTATTCTAGTAGGCCTGCTCGTTGTGATCTGGTTTATCAGCGGCTTTTACACTATCCGTGAAGCAGAGCGCGGTGTAGTGCTGCGTTTTGGTGAGTATTATCAACAGGTTGAGCCGGGTCTTCGCTGGGCGCCAACGTTTATTGATACTGTGATACCTGTAGACGTTCAGTCAATACGCGATCAATCTTCATCTGGCTCTATGCTCACGGAAGATGAGAACGTTGTGAGCGTCCAAATGGAAATGCAATTTCGCGTTGTTGACCCTTTCCGTTGGACCTTCGCGGTGGAAAGCCCAGAGCAAAGCCTTAGTCAATCGCTAGACAGCGCAATTCGTTACGTTGTAGGTCATTCTAAAATGGATGACGTGCTCACCGATGGTCGTGAAGTTACTCGTCAGCGTGTGTGGGAAGAGCTCCAAGCTATTATCGAGCCTTACAATATGGGCGTGTCGATTATCGATATGAACTTCCGTGATGCCCGTCCACCTGAGCAAGTAAAAGATGCGTTTGATGACGCAATAGCCGCGCAAGAGGATGAACAGCGCTTTATTCGTGAAGCAGAGGCGTACGCAAGAGAAATTGAGCCTCGTGCTCGTGGTCAAGTAAACCGCATGAACGAAGAAGCGCAAGCGTACAAAGAGCAGGTGACGCTGGAAGCGCAGGGTGAAGTTGCACGATTTAAAGAGCTTCTTCCACAGTATGAGCGCGCGCCGCAAGTAACACGCGAACGTATTTATTTAGAGACTATGGAAGAAGTGTTGAGCAGCACCAGTAAAATCATGGTAGACAGCAAGGGCGGTAACAACATGATGTACTTGCCACTTGATAAGATTATGGAGCGTCAGCAGTCTACATCTAAAGAACGTTCACGCAGCACATTAGAAGGCTTACAAGCACCGGTAACCGATGCAAATGGTCGCAGCCGTAATAGCTCGCCTACCTCAGGCCTTCGCGGTGACAGCTTTAGAGAGGGGAGATAAGTATAATGAAGAATTTATTAATTGCAGTATTCGTTCTTCTTGTCTTGCTAGCATCAGGCTCTCTGTTTGCAGTTAAGGAAGGCGAGCGTGCTATCGTTATCCAGTTTGGTAAAGTCCAGAGAGATGACGCCACGGGCGACACGAAAGTCTTTGAGCCGGGTCTTCACTTTAAACTCCCGTTTATCGACTCAGTACGCGTACTCGATGCGCGAATTCAAACCCTTGACGGTTCTCCGGATCGCTTCGTAACAAGCGAGAAAAAAGACCTTATCGTTGATTCTTATGTTAAGTGGCGCATTGACGATTTTGCACGCTACTACCTTTCAACAGGTGGTAATAAGCTGCAAGCTGAAGCGTTATTAAAGCAAAAAGTTAATAACGGTCTTCGTTCAGAGTTCGGTACGCGCACCATTGCGCAAATTGTCTCTGGCGAGCGTTCTGCGCTTATGAATCAAGCGATGGAACAAGCTTCAACTTCGTCTGATGAACTGGGTATTGAGATTGTTGATGTACGCGTTAAGCAGATTAACCTGCCTACCGAAGTGAGTAACTCAATCTTCCAACGCATGCGAGCAGAGCGAGCGGCAGTAGCCCGTGAGCACCGTTCAGAAGGTCAGGAGCAGGCTGAAGTCATAAAGGCTAATATTGATGCGAAAGTGACAGTTATGCTTGCTGACGCCGAGCGTAACGCTCGACAGCTTCGTGGTGAAGGTGATGCAATTGCTGCGCAAATTTATGCTGAAGCGTATTCGAAGAATGCAGACTTCTACAGCTTCTTGCGCAGTATGGATGCCTACAGAAACAGCTTCAATAGTAAGCAAGATGTTATGGTCATTGCCCCTGACAGTGATTTCTTTAAGTATATGAATCAGTCTAAAGGCAATTAACCCGTCCTTTATTCCTTTTAAAAAGCCAGTCTTTTCGACTGGCTTTTTTATGCGAGCTTGTATATTAAGTTAATGATTTTCAGACTTAATTTCCTTATTTCAAAAGCTTCGCAAAAAATTTGTACAGGACGTTTACCTTTCATTTTCCCTCTCCACTGCCAAATTTTCACTAAATCGGGTAAAATACCGCCTGACTACAATTAAAACGCGTCACTATTTCTGTATAAAGTTGGTGCCTTCCCAGCACTAATCTTAATGTGGTAGACGTCAATAAACGACAGAGGGAAGATTTTGACAACGGAAAACACAAATTCAGCGTCTGCCGATAAAAATGGCGGACAAGGCGGGTTATTTTCTCGATTTCTCGCTACGGTAGAATGGTTAGGAAACCTTCTCCCCCATCCGGTAACGTTATTTGCGCTACTTTCACTCTTCATCGTAGTGTTAAGTGGAATACTAGGCTTTTTCGATATTGCCGTTGCTGACCCACGCCCAGTTGGCGCAAAAGGTCGCGAAGAAGACGGTATGATTGAAGTGATATCGCTTATGAGCGCAGAAGGGCTTCAGCGTATCGTTACTGGTTTGGTAACAAACTTTACCGGCTTTGCGCCGTTAGGTACCGTACTTGTTGCACTGCTTGGTGTATCTGTCGCTGAACACTCCGGCCTGCTATCTGCGGCGATGCGAGCTCTTGTGATGAATGCATCAAAGCGTGCGGTAACGTTTGCAATCGTTTTTGCTGGGATTATTTCAAACACGGCTTCAGAGCTTGGCTATGTGGTGCTTATTCCTTTAGCGGCTATGATTTTCCATTCCTTAGGCCGTCATCCCCTTGCTGGTCTTGCCGCAGCATTTGCTGGGGTCTCAGCTGGCTACAGTGCCAATCTATTGCTTGGTACCGTTGACCCTCTCCTTTCGGGTATTACTGAAGCGGCTGCTCACATGATTGACCCCGATTATATGGTTGGGCCGGAAGTGAACTGGTATTTCATGTTTATCAGTACGTTTGTTGTAGCGACGATGGGCGCATTGGTCACTGAAAAGGTTGTTGAGCCTAGATTAGGAAAGTATGACCCTAGCGAAGCGTCAATAGATTTAGGCAAACAAACGATGGATGCACCGACTGATCTAGAGAAGAAAGGTTTACGTTGGGCCGGTATTTCCTTTGTTGTTGTATGCGCTATCTTGGCATTGACCGTGGTGCCAGAAAACGGCATTTTGCGCCATCCTGAAACCGGCGAAGTGGCAGGCTCTCCTTTTCTTAAAGGAATTGTTGCCTTCATATTTATTACCTTCGCTATTCCTGGTTTCGTGTACGGCAAAGTTACGAAATCGATGAAAAACGATAAAGATGTCATCGATGCCATGTCTAAAAGCATGGGGGCCATGGGCCTTTACATTACGCTAGTATTTTTTGCAGCGCAGTTTGTCGCTTTCTTTAAGTGGACTAACTTAGGCACAGTTTTAGCGGTTAAAGGCGCTGCGTTGCTGCAAGCGGCAGGACTAGACGGCCCAGCGGTATTTATTCTGTTTATCTTGATGTGTGGTGTGGTTAACCTTTCTCTAGGCAGTGCCTCTGCTCAATGGGCTGTAACCGCTCCTATATTCGTGCCCATGCTTATGCTAATTGGCTACGCGCCGGAAGTTATTCAAGCGGCTTATCGTATAGGTGATTCGGTTACGAATGTTATTGCGCCTATGATGAGTTATTTCGGACTTATCTTGGCCATGGCCGCAAGGTATAAAAAAGACTTAGGTATGGGGACGCTTATCGCAATGATGTTGCCTTATTCCATGGTATTTATCGTAGGTTGGACCATACTCTTCTATATCTGGGTATTCCTGCTAGGTATGCCGGTGGGTCCAGGGGCGGCGACTTATTATCAGCCCTAAGCAAATAGTCTGACTCATCGCTGTACGGTTTACTCGGTGGCGAGCAAAAGCGGCACATGTTTATGAAAAGTTTTTCTGAGCATCTGCCGCTTTTTTAATATCTAAAAACTATCAATCTAATCGCACATTTTTGACGTTATCAAAGATCATAAACTACGTTAATTCAGTATAATACGGATACAGCGCAGTACTTCTCGGAATAAGCATAGATGAAATACAAATCGAATAACGGTTTCACCCACGGGCAAGCTGACAAAATCGGGGTGCTAGTAACAAATTTAGGAACACCGCAAGCACCAACTAAACAGGCGTTACGCCCATATTTGAAAGAGTTTCTTTCTGACCCTCGTGTGGTTGAAGTTCCAAAAGCGATTTGGTGGTTTATTCTTAACGGCATTATTTTAAATATTCGTCCCAAGCGTTCGGCAGAGGCCTATTCAACGGTTTGGACCGAAGAAGGCTCGCCTCTGATGGCAATCACGAAAGCGCAGGCGAGTGCTATAGCAGAACGCTGTAAGGCAAAATACGGCGACGATGTTATTGTCGATTTCGCCATGCGTTATGGCAAGCCAGCGGTATCAGACACAATTGAAGCTATGCTTGCAAAAGGCGTGCGTAAGCTTGTGGTTTTACCCCTCTACCCGCAGTACAGCGCGTCGACAACAGGTTCAACCTTTGATGCTATTGCCAAAGATTTCACCTCGCGCCGTTGGCTTCCTGAGTTTCGTTTTGTAAATCATTATCACGACCGCGATAACTTTATCACAGCGCTTGCCAACAAGGTAAAAGCCCACTGGGAAACGCATGGTAGAGCAGATAAGCTGATTTTGTCTTATCACGGTATTCCTAAACGTTATTTGATGAACGGCGACCCGTATCACTGTGAATGTCATAAAACGTCACGACTACTTGCTGAAAAACTTGGGCTTTCACACGACGAATACATGACAACGTTTCAATCTCGTTTTGGTCGAGAAGAGTGGTTGAAGCCGTATACAGATGAAACCCTGAAATCTTTGCCTGAGAAGGGCGTTAAATCGATTCAGGTTATGTGCCCAGGCTTTTCAGCAGACTGCCTTGAAACTATTGAGGAAATTGGTGAAGAGAACCGCGAGTACTTTATGGAAGCAGGTGGAGAGCGTTATGAATATATTGCCGCACTAAACAGCGACAAAGAACATATCGATGTGCTTTTTGACATAGTGCAAGAAAACCTGCACGGCTGGACAGTAGAATCTGATAATGGTCTGCGTGCTGGATTGGCGAGAGCTTTGGGCGCGGAAAAGTAGCTGCGCATTATTCTCGATTTGGTCTAAATCAGTCGCATTTATTTTCACCGGCCGCTTTTCACTCAGGCTATAGGGTTTAGCAATACGATTAAAGGGAGAGAACAACGTGGACGCAAAAGCACCCAAGGCACTACTTAAAGCACAAAAACTAGCGAATCTGCTAGATACGGCGGTAAAGCTTCCTCTTATTCCAATAAGAATAGGTTTGGATTCCATTATTGGCCTTATCCCTGGCGCGGGTGACGCGCTTATGCTGTTTGTATCGTTGCGCATTGTTTGGCTTGGAAAATCTTTAGGTATGCCGAAAGCGCTTGTTGCGCAGATGGTTAAAAACTCGGCCATCGATTTTGGTTTAGGTTTTGTTCCTTTCATCGGCGATATCGTTGACGTGTTTTATAAAGCGAATCAAAAAAACGTTCGCATTATGGAGCGCTGGTGGATAAGCGAAAACAAAGTGAACGTTGATGCCGCTACCCAAGCTAAGCTAGCGCAGTGGGAAAGTGAAAACCCATAGGTCATAGCGTGATCTTTTAAAGTATCGGTCAAGCCATTAGCCCTCGGTTTGGCTTTGTTACTCATGTCTCAAACCCTCACTACAAACCTATTTATCGCATAACTTATACACTACATGCGATAAGCATGGGGCGGCCCTTATTCTCTTATTAACGAGTGAAATAAGGGGCTGAACATAACAATCGACTCACGTGTCATAAAAAAATATCAATCGTTTTTTATGCTGTTGCCGTAGGAATCAATCACAATCTATTAAAATATACCCTTCTACAAGGAGCGTGCAGCACATGAAAGCGTCCGATTTATTTGTGAAAGCGTTAGAAGCCGAAGGTGTGGAATACGTTTTTGGTATTCCCGGTGAAGAAAACCTCGACTTATTAGAGTCGTTGCGTGAGTCTTCGATTAAGTTGGTGCTAACTCGTCATGAGCAAGGAGCAGGCTTTATGGCTGCTACCTATGGACGACTTACAGGAAAAGTCGGAGTATGTTTATCAACCCTCGGGCCGGGTGCTACCAATTTAGTGACTCCAGCGGCTTATGCTCAGTTAGGTGCTATGCCTATGCTTATGATTACTGGACAAAAGCCCATTAAAACCAGTAAGCAAGGTCGTTTTCAAGTGATTGATATTGTCGACATGATGCGACCGATTACCAAGTTTACCAACCAAGTTGTAAGTGGTGACAGGATCCCTTCTACAGTAAGGGAGGCATTTCGACTCGCCTCTGAAGAGCGTCCGGGTGCAGTTCACATAGAGCTTCCTGAGGATATAGCGGCAGAGCAAACGAGCGCACCGCTGTTAAAGCCTAGCGTAGCTCGTCGTCCTATTGCTGAATATAAAGCAATTTCTTCAGCTATTAGCATGATAGAAAACGCACAATCCCCTTTACTACTTATCGGCGCAGGTGCAAACCGTAAGCTAACAGCCAAAATGTTAAGAGAGTTCGTCGATAAAACCTGTATTCCCTTTGTCACTACGCAAATGGGTAAGGGCGTGCTTAACGAGAGCGATTCTCGATTTGCTGGGAATACGGCGCTGTCTGACGGAGACTTTGTTCACAGAGCGATAGAACGTGCAGATCTCATTATTAATGTGGGCCATGATGTAGTAGAAAAACCACCGTTTTTCATGCACCACAACGACAAAAAAGTGATTCATGTTAATTTTGATTCGGCAGCCGTAGACCCGGTTTACTTTCCTCAACTTGAAGTGGTTGGTGACATTGCTAATAGCATTTGGCAAATAAAAGAAGGAATTACCCCGCAAGATAGTTGGAAACTCGATTTCTATAAAGACGTGCATCAAGCCTATGTCGAACATCGCGCCGAAGCGGAAGATGACAACCGATTCCCTATCTTACCCGAGCGTTTAGTGCGAGATATACGTAAGGTAATGCCAGACAACGGCATTGTTACGTTAGATAACGGCATCTACAAAATTTGGTTTGCCAGAAACTATCCCGCTTATCACCCAAATACACTGCTTTTAGATAATGCACTCGCATCAATGGGTGCTGGTTTGCCTTCCGCCATTGCCGCTAAACTCGTCAATCCAGATGCCCCTGTTTTAAGTGTCTGCGGTGACGGTGGCTTTATGATGAATAGCCAAGAGATTGAGACCGCAGTGAGGCTCAAGCTAGATCTTGTTGTGATCATATTGCGTGACGATGCGTACGGTATGATCAAGTGGAAACAGGCAAACATGCAGTTTGATGAGTTTGGTTTAGACTACGGCAACCCTAATTTTGTCAAATATGCGCAAAGTTATGGCGCGCAGGGCTGGCGGGTAGATGATACCGACGTACTCATTCACATGGTGGATAAGTGTTTGAACACAAAAGGTGTGCACATTATCGATTGTCCCGTTGATTACAGCATGAATGACAAAACACTAAATCATACGATTAAAGAGCTAAGTGCTAAGCTTTAAGCCAACGCAACATAACGTTAAGGAGTCAACGATGTTAAAGGAAAGCTACCCCTATTATCTAGCGAGTGAACCACATTATGCTAATACCGACCTGGATGTAACTAACAAATACACCCAAGAGGTAGCGACCAAGGTTGCGTTAGCAGATGCGGGTGTTATTGACAAAGCTATTGCTGCTGCTGAAAAAGCCCAGCCTGCAATGGCGGCGATGGCACCTTATGAGAGACAAGCCGTATTAGAGCACTGCGTGAAGCGCTTTACTGAGCGCGCAGACGAACTGGCGCAAGCATTGTGCATTGAGGCAGGAAAGCCAATCAAAGATGCGAAAGGCGAAGTAAGTCGCCTTATCGACACGTTTAAAATTGCCGCTGAAGAGTCAGTGCGCATCAATGGCGAGACGGTCAATTTAGAGATATCAGCCCGCGCAAAGGGCTATCAGGGTATGACCAAAAAAGTACCTATTGGCCCATGTTCGTTTATATCGCCGTTTAATTTTCCGCTTAACCTAGCTGCCCACAAAGTAGCGCCAGCTATCGCTGCGGGCTGCACATTTGTTCTTAAGCCAGCGTCGCGCACTCCTATTGGCGCACTTATTATTGGTGAAGTACTAGCGGAAACAGACTTACCAAAAGGCGCATTCTCAATTCTGCCGTGTAGTCGTGATGGCGCTGATTTGTTCACTACAGACGAGCGACTAAAGCTGCTTAGCTTTACTGGTTCACCCGATGTGGGCTGGGCGCTTAAAGCAAAAGCTGGAAAGAAGCCTGTAGTGTTGGAACTTGGCGGTAACGCAGCGTGCGTGGTTGACGAAGATGCCGATATTGAAGACGCCATCGACCGCGTCATTGTGGGCGCTTATTATCAATCTGGACAAAGCTGTATCAGTGTTCAGCGTCTGTTAGTGCACAGCAAAATATATGATGAATTTAAATCTCGCTATGTAGAAAGAGTGAAAGCGCTAGTATCTGGCGATCCATCTGACGAAGATACGTTTATCGGCCCAATGATTTCTGAAGGGGAGGCTGAACGCCTCCATGGCTGGATTGAAGAAGCGAAAGACAAAGGGGCAACTATCCTGTGTGGTGGTACTCGAGACGGTGCCATGCTTCAAGCTACGGTCATGGAAAATGTACCGAAAGATTGCGATGCCAGTGCCGAAGAAGCGTTTGGCCCGCTATCCATCTTAGTGCCGTTCGATGACTACGACGAAGCACTTAACGAAGTGAATAACAGTCGTTATGGGCTCCAAGCCGGTGTGTTTACTCGCGATATTTATAAAGCACACAAAGCATGGGACGTGCTAGAGGTTGGTGGCGTCGTCATTGGCGATGTGCCAAGCTGGCGCGTAGACAATATGCCGTACGGCGGTGTGAAAGACTCAGGTCTTGGACGCGAAGGAATTCGCTACGCCATTGAAGATATGTCTGAAACTCGACTTATGGTAATTCGAACACCACAATAATTTGGTGAGTTTTCAGCTAAGTAAACTTAACTGACGTTACACTGCTAACGCAGTAAAAAAAGGGCATGTTATCCGACATGCCCTTTTCATTACTTCAATTCACTGAATACAACGATGTAGATTGTAAATTATACCGTTTAGCTCATTGCACGTTTCCCAAAGGTGCAGATAAATGCCTAATCGGCTGCATATTCTTCCAATAGTGACAGCGGGATAATATCCAGCGCTTTTTCATGCGTCGCTTCAAGACGAACTTTAGGTGCCACTCCGGCTTCATAAGCTTGTAACCAGCGAGCCGCGCACAAACACCACCTGTCTCCGGCAAGCAGACCGGGAAATGTCATGCTAGGCCAAGGAGTAATAAGATCATTTCCTTGTCGTAATGAAAACTGAAGAAATTCATCGGTTACTATGGCGCAAACGCTGTGGTTGCCCACATCTGCATCTGGGACATAACAAAACCCTTCTCTAGTAAAACCCGCATTCCCGCAACACAGCTGCAGTGGACGACCATAAACATTTTTTGCGTTTGCCAAAATCAGAACCCTCTTTTACAACGTATCTTTATATTGATGTCGCTTTGTCAAAACATAAGAATGTAAATCGCGTCAAGTCTATAACCCTATTCTGCTCACCTTATGGCCCTAAGTATTGAGGGTCAAGTGTGAAGCCATAGTGTAATTACGTTTAAAGGTAAAAAATCGTGCTCGATAAAAGCAAAAAAACAGGTGGAAGTAATTTCTCTGAGGATGAAATCGCGCGCTTTGATGCGCTCGCCGAATCATGGTGGGATCAGAAAGGGAAATATAAAACCGCTTTAGATTTTAATAGGGCGAGATTAGATGTCATTAAAGCGCAGATAGAAAATCATTTCGGAAAGGGTAAATTACCCCCAGACTATTCAACTCTGTCAATGATTGATATTGGCAGTGGTGGGGGCCTTATCAGTGAGCCCTTAGCAAAATTGGGCGCTCATGTAACAGGCATAGACGCCAGCGCGGTCAGCGTAGAAGTTGCCAAGCGGCATGCCGAAAAAAGCGGTGTGGATGTTAATTATAGACATATGCTCTCCAGTGAAGTTGTGGGCGAAGGACTTCAATATGATGTCGTAATTAATGCTGAAGTGGTCGAGCATGTACCAGATCAACAGCAACTGATAAAGGAATGTGCGAGTTTAGTGAAACCAGGCGGACTTCTTATTTTAGCCACATTAAACAGAACGTTTAAAAGCTATATCATTGCAATTGTTGGCGCTGAATATGTTATGCGCTATTTGCCCGTTGGTACTCACGATTGGAGAAAATTCGTGAAACCTAGCGAGTTACAACAGTGGGTCGGGGATGCGTTTTCCTTAAAATATCAAGTAGGAATGAAATTAAACCCGTTAAAAGGTGAGTGGTTAACGACACCAAGTCTTGCCGTAAACTTTATTCAAACCTATTCCAGAGATGAATAGCTGGCTATAAATTATGCTTATGCTCTGTATGAAAGATGGAAATGGTATTATGAGGCATACCCAATAGCTAGCGCTAGCTAACTGAATTCGCAAACTATTGTCTAGACGGCATGGCTAGAAATGACGTGTATTTGCGGGAGCGCTTTATTAAAAGTTGTTAGTAAAGCTTGATCTTTACATTGTGTTTACATAATCATAACAAAGGTCTGACCACAGACCAGGTATTTACCAAAATTATGGGGCACACACTATGACACGAAGCAAATACACACGAATAATCCAAACACGAACCAACCACACGCGACTAAATCAAACGAGAAAAAGCACCTTCGCGGCTATATTGACGTTGCTCTGCTTGTTTGTAGGCTTTTCTGGACAAGCGCATTCAAGCACATACGCAAAAACTAAACACCCAATTGTACTTGTTCACGGATTATTTGGGTTTGAAGATATTTTATTTGTCGATTATTTCTACAAGGTTCCGCATAAACTCAGCCGAAACGGCGCTGTGGTTTATATTGCCGAAGTCTCACCAGCTAATTCTACGGAAGTGCGCGGCGAACAGCTGTTAGAATACATCGATGAAGTTTTAGCATTGTCTGGTGCTGACAAAGTAAATCTAATTGGTCACAGCCATGGGGGACCAACAGCGCGTTACGCTGCCAGTGTCGCGCCTGAAAAAGTTGCCTCGGTAAGTTCGGTAGCAGGTGTAAACTGGGGAAGTAAAGTAGCCGACCAATTGCGAGATGCCTTTTCAGAGGGCTCTGTTGGTGAAGGTGCAACTGGGCTTGTCGTCGATGCATTTGCCAATATTATCGAAATTGCTTCGGGCTCAGACCCAAGAGACAAGCCTACCGATTCAATTGCCGCCCTTAATTCACTCTCAACTGCTGGTTCAGTGGCCTTTAATCAGCAATACCCAGAAGGGATGCCAACGGCATATTGTCGTAACGATGGCAAAATGCTCGCTGAAAACGGTGTTTATTATTTCTCGTGGAGCGGCGGAAAAACTTACACTAATGCGTTAGATGTTGTAGATCCATTTTTGGCGATAACTGGCACTGCGTTTAAAGAGCCAAACGATGGGTTGGTCTCAACCTGCAGTTCACATTTAGGTAAAGTGCTCAAAGATAACTACAAGATGAATCATCTTGATGAGGTCAATCAGAGCTTCGGCATCACACATTGGTTTGAAACCAACCCCGTTGATGTTTTTGTTCGCCAAGCAAACCGTCTCAAAGGCCTAGGCCTTTAATGAGGTATATACCTTGAATTGGCGTTTTATCACCGCAGGAGGGCTGAGTGCTCTCCTTATCGTTGGCGTTCTCTACTATATCAACTCAGACTTTATCGTGTCAGAAACGGGCGCGACTTTGCCGAATGCAAAAGATAACCTTAAAGGTGAAGACGAGTTCGACAAAGAAAGGGCGAGCCAACAAGACGATTCAGGCGTTCACGCGACAAACTATATTTCTGAATATAAGACTGATTCAACTGATACTAGCCTTGAAGTCTTCATCTTAGATTACACAACAAAAGACATCTTCGACCGCTTTATATTCGAGCGAACCTCCGAACTCCCCCATGTGGTTAAACTTGACTATTCGAACCATACTATATCGAAATATACAGAGGAGTCTGCCCATACAGCAGCAGATTTATTTTCTCGCTACGTTGATTATAAGGTGGCGCTATCGTCTGTGGAATTAGAGATAGACCTGTCCGCGCACAATTTACGAGATGTAACCTTTAAGTTAGATGAGCGAGAAAACATACGGCGTAGGTATTTTACCGACAACGAATATCACTACTTATTCAGTCAAGAGGCACAAGTCGACGAAGCGGCATTGGCAAGATTGAGCATTGCTCAGGAAGACACGCTTTCAAAAGAAGAGAGAAAAGCGCTTATAGTAGACGCCCTGAAGGCGGGAAATCCCGCTGAGCGCAACGCCTTTCAACCTACATTGAATATGCACCGCATCAATGAAATTAAAAACACGTATAGTAATGTAAATGATCGCTTCAATGCTGTGGCTGCTGAATTTGGAACACAGGTCGCCCAGCGCTTTGCGAAAACGTGGGAAGAGCGAGCTCATTGGCAGGCAAAAGTAGAAGCATACACACGTTTTAGGGATGGGTTGATGGAGCAAGGGCTTTCACCTGAAACGATGAGTGAGTCGCTTACGGAATACCAAAGGCAGCACTTCACTGCGAACGAGATTAAACGTCTTAAGGTGCTTACAGCGCGATGACAAGGCAAGCAGATACAAAGCACAGTGAGCGTGCAATGATATGGTAAGACCATAAAAACGCTGAATAGTGTCACCGCTATACGAAGTGATTTGAAAGCGTGCAATACTCTTACTAATCTAGATTTTGTTTATTAACTTACACCGTTAATTTCAACGTTATTTCTACCGAAATTTCCATTGTTATTTCGCGAGGCTAGTCATATCACTATGAAAATCTATGAAACGAAGACCGCTCCTAACCCACGCCGAGTACGTATGTTCTTAGCCGAAAAAGGCATTGATGTTGACTATGTTCAAGTCGACATTCAGAAAGGGGAAAATTTAAGTGCAGAAATGCGGGCCAAAAACCCGCTGGGTAAAATTCCTATTTTAGAGCTCGATGACGGCACGTGTATTGCTGAAACCGATGCCATTTGTACTTACTTTGAAGCGCTTCAGCCAGAGCCGCCGTTAATGGGAACAACGCCAATTGAAAAAGCCACGATATCAATGTGGCAGCGGCAGGTAGAGCTTGCGTTTATGATGCAAATTGGTATGTGCTTCCAACATACTACGGGTTATTTCAAAGACCGCATGACGCCGGTACCAGAATATGGCAAAGAGGCGGGTATAAATGCGTCTAAATATCTCAATATTTTAGAGCGCCGACTTGCTGTAAAAGAATACATAGCGGGAGATGCTTTTTCTATTGCCGATATAACGGCGTTATGTGCTATGGATTTTGCCCGAGTTGTAAAAATACGTATGAGTGAAGAGCATGTTAATTTAGCCCGCTGGTACGACGCGGTGAGCAGCAGAGCGAGTGCAAAAGCCTAATGATAGATTTATATACTGCGGCAACGCCCAATGGCTGGAAAGCGTCGGTGGCTTTAGAAGAGATGGGTCTTGAATACACTGCTCATACGGTTAATTTAATGAAAGGCGAGCAGAAAACCCCTGAGTTTTTAGCCATGAACCCGAATGGACGTATACCCGTTATCGTAGATAGAAAAGCCGATGGCCACGTTGTTTTCGAGTCTGGCGCCATTATGATTTATCTCGCTGAAAAGACCGGAATGTTCTTGCCGAGTGATGCTAAGGGTAAAAGCCAGGTTATCCAGTGGCTAATGTTTCAGATGGGTGGAATTGGCCCTATGATGGGGCAGGCGAACGTATTTCATCGGTACTTAGAAGAAAAAATCCCTGTTGCTATCGAGCGATACCAAAACGAAGTTCGACGTCTGTTCACCGTGCTCGATGGCAGGCTAGAGGATCGTGAATACTTAGTAGACAACTACAGTATTGCTGACATGGCTAACTGGTGCTGGGTGCGTACTTACGAATGGTCAGGTGTTAGCATTGAAGGCTTGGATAATCTCATTCGCTGGAAGAACAGCATTGAAGCAAGGCCAGCAGCGCGACGTGGCGTAGAAGTGCCTAATAAGATAGATAAAGAGGCGCTGCTTAAAGGGGCTAAAAACGTCGTGACTAGGTAGGCTCTCTCGCTCCTTGCTTATTTGAAGAGACTAATCATACTGCGGTGCTAGCGCGTTTATTTTTCTACGAACGCGCTTATAGTCTTAATATGCTCGGGCCCAATGCCGCAACACCCTCCCACGATATCCGCGCCTGCCGCTATCCACGTTTGAACATAATCTAAGTAGCGTTCGGGTGTGACGTCGTCACGCAGTTCAGAGAGAAGCGCATTTGCTTCATGGCTACGCTTTCTTTCTGAAAAGCTATTGGCGTAAGCGCCAATGGTAATGGTAGCGTTCATCTGGCGTGTAATAGTGATTGCGCTTTCCATTTCTTCGGGCTGTGAGCAGTTAAAAAGCACGCTGTCGACATGAGATAATAGGTAAGCGATATCTGAAAGGGGCTCGCCAGAGCGAAGTGTTAACGGCTCATCTGATGAAGCGCGATTTTGCAACGAAAACGACAGCCAAACAGGACGGGAAGAAAGGGTTTTGATAAGTGATACCACTGCCTCTGCTTCCTCCACGGAGCTGGCCGTTTCAATTAACCAAATATCGATATAGGGAGCTTGGGCATCGATAAGTGGTGAAAGTATTTCACTTAGTCGACTGGCATCAAACAAATTTGGGCGATAAGAGCCAAACGCCGGTGGAATGCACCCAGCCACGGTTAATTTGCTGGCTTGCTTTGCCTGCTGAGCGGTGACGGCTTCTCTTGCTAGTCTGGCAGCGGTCTCGGCTAGTTTAAATGCTTGCTCGTTAAATGTTTTCTCGCCAATATGAAAGGGCACTAGTGCATATGCATTGGTTGTAATGACGCTGGCACCTGCTTCAAGAAAATGAGCATGAACCTCTCGGACTAATTCTGGCGTTTGCATCAGCGCTAAAGCAGACCATTCGGGTTGTCTAAAAGGCGCACCTATTCTTTTTAACTCGCGCCCCATGCCGCCATCTAGAATTGTAATGTGCTTTTCTCTCACTGGTATACCGCCCCCAACGCTGTCTTGAACTCTTAGATGATTAGTAATAGTTTGCTTGGAGCGCTAAGTTTGCACTGCCTATAGATTGCGCTTTTGCGCCTACAAGGCCAGGACTCACTTGTATCTTTGAAAGCCCCCGCATATCAAGGTGCTCCATCGCCCCTTTGGTTTTTTCAACCAGCGATTCCTTAACGTCATTAGGGATAGCACCATCTATGATTACACCCTCTACATCCAAAAGGCTCATTGCGCATTGAGCTGCAAATGCTAATCCCTTGGCGGTTTCTGAAAGCCAATAGTCAATGACGCCCTCGTCGCATGACCAGTGTGAAGGCGATTCATAAATATGTTTGCCGTTTTGCCCAGCGTCTACGAGTGCCCGTTCTAACAAATAGAGCGAAGATTGAGTAATCAACTGGCGCTGCGACGTGCCGCTAAAAAATGGTAAAGAGCCAATAGCGCCTGCATTGCCCGTTTTTCCGTTTATCAGCTGGTTATTCAAGACAAGACCACCACCTAAAAAGGTGCCGACGAAAATATATAAGAAGCTTTCGTAGCGTTTAGGATTTCCGAAAGACATTTCGGCGCTGCACGCCGCTCCAGCGTCATTTTTAATAAATACCGGTAAGTTGAGGAGGCTTTCAAGGGCGCTTTGAGGATCGAATTCTCTCCACTCTTCCAATTCATTTTTCGGAGCTCCAGCCTCCTCTGCCCAACTCCAAATCTCGAAGGGCATGGCTACGCCTAGACCCCTAACAAGGCGTTGTTGGTCGGTATCAAGATTCTTAATGAGCACGTTGAAGGCACGCTTTGCGAAATTAAGTAAATTGCTAACCGTTGGATAGTCAGACTTCTCGTGAAGTGTTGCTTTTACATTGCCTTTTAAGTCAAGCAGTGTCATGTCGAAGCTACGACGTCCCACTTTGAGGCCGACGCCAAATGCACCATTAGCGTTAATGCCAAAAGGAACCTTTGGCTGACCTACACCACCTTTAATAGGCTTTAAGCGTTTTACTAAACCATCGGCTTCTAGCTTTTTAATGATTACCGTAGCGGATTGCGCGGACAAACCGGTTAATTGAGCGATTTCAGCCTTGGGTAATGCAATACGCTGACGAATGAGCGTAAGGATTTCCCGTTCATTAGTTGAGCGCGCATCAAGTAGTAAAGGCATCCTTTGGGATGGCAGGTGAAAAGCCGTTTCAATATTCAATGTAATTACAATCTGTCCATTAAAAGAGACTAGAGTTTAATAACAAGCTAGCCGTGTATCAAATTTAAGAATTAACGTAGCGCGTGCTTCTGGGTGTCTATTTTAGACTGGTCTAAAATTACGCAAGCTTATCCTACAATTCTTTAGGATGATTTTAAATCAATTGGGTTGATTTAATTGTTTCTTTCGACAATACTATGCCCCAATTATTTAACGATTCGTTAACTTTGTGTTTTTGGCATAAATTTAAACGTCTATTTTGAACTTTGTTGAGCGAGGCTGGTATGAAAATTTTATGTTTAGGTGAAGTGCTTATTGATATGTTAAGCCAAGGTGCGGCGCCCAAAGATGGCAATATACCAGCTATGAAACCTTTTCAACCTTATGCAGGTGGTGCACCTGCAAACGTTGCTGTTGCCGTTGCTCAGCTCGGTGGTAAGAGTGCAATGGTATCAAAAGTTGGCGACGATACTTTTGGCGCATTCCTTAAAGAAATGCTTGAGCACTACAACGTTAATACAGATTTCGTGTGGACAACACAAGAAGGTAATACCGCGTTAGCATTTGTTAATTTAGATGAAAACGGCGAGCGCTCGTTCGACTTTTACGTCGATAATGCAGCACACAAGCACATTTCAGAGCAAGATTTATCGACAATCGATTGCGATAAAAATACTGTACTTCACTTCTGTTCGGGTTCGATTTCAGGCCCTGAGCTTATTCCTGGCACTGAGTTTATTCTAAACAAGGCGAAGGAAAACGGCATGATGGTGTGCTTGGATATCAATTATCGCCCAGCGTTTTGGGATGACACCGCCAACGCGCCAACGCGTATAGACGAAGCGGCGAAGAAAGTGTCTATACTAAAAGCAAGCCGTGAAGAGCTCGCGGAGCTTTATGGCGAAGAAAATGCCGATACAAAAGTGCAGCAGTGGTTAGATAGCGGCGTTAAAGTGGTGCTGGTCACTGATGGCGGCGAGCCAATTCACTATATCACTAAGTCGTTTAGCGGCACGCTAGCATCACCAAAAATGGATGTTAAAGACACCACAGCAGCGGGTGACTCGTTTATTGGTGGTTTCCTGTATTTCCTTTCTACTAAAGTAAAAAATGCCGATGAATTTGATGCATGGGCAGAAAACTTTGAAAACGTAAGTGAAGCCACTGAATTTGCTATTCGCTGCGGTGCTTACACGGTTACTCAGTACGGCGCATTTAGTGCTTTGCCTACACAGGCTAATATAGCTAAATAAGTTATTTGTCAGACTGTTAAAAAAAGAGGGTTCACGTCAAACTGAACCCTCTTTTATTTCTAAGTACTAGCAACAGCGATATTAAAAGTGCCAGGCTATTGAGCTAACTGCATTAATTGAGCCTAGTGCTTATCTGCTCTGCTTTGAAACTTGCGTTCTTCAGTGTTGACCTTAATCCATTCACCGGTGCTGATATATTCAGGTACCTGTACTACCAGACCAGTTGAAAGCGTGGCTGGTTTAGTACGTGATGTTGCCGATGCGCCTTTAATTGAAGGGTCTGTCTCTACCACTTCAAGCTCAACACTCATTGGTAAGTCCAAGGCAACCGGCACTTCGCTAACGATAACAACCTGAATGCCGTCAGTTTCCTCGTTAATGAACAAGGCTTCGTTTTCAATACTTTCTTTGTTCAAGTGATAAGGGGTGTAGTCTTCCTTATCCATAAACACATACTCGTCACCGTCTATATAAGAAAACATTGCCGGGCGACGGGTGAGGTCTGCCATATCCAATGTGTCTGAGTCTTTAAATGTTTCGTCGTATTTAGCACCCGTTACCACGTCATACATACGCATGCGATAAATACTGCCACCAGCACGGCCTTGGGGAACAGATCGTTCGATATCGCGAACAATGCACGTTTTTCCGTCAAATACCACGGTGTTATTCTTTTTAATTTCACTAGCCTTAGGCATGGCGACTTCCTATTGTTTTATTTTATTCAGGCTACAAACCCAATCATTTGTCTCTTGCCATTCTCTGCGATTTTGCATGACGAAGAAAGTGTTTTTGCGGGCTTATACCAATCCGTATAGATAAGTCTCGCTGAGTGGGGAATTATCTATGCGGACTGGTATTAACTCTCTATTAACGCTTTTACGTTAGCCAAGGTATCAGCTTCGTTGGCAGGTTTGTCCCAACGAATTCTATGTATGCGTGGAAAACGAAGTGCAACCCCTGATTTGTGCCTTGATGAAGGGTGTACAGCGTCGAATGCCACTTCTAATACGAGTTCTTTTTTTACTTCCCGCACGGGGCCAAATCGGCCCACTGCGTTTCGTCTTACCCAGTTATCCAGCTTCTTTAGCTCTTCATCGGTGAAGCCTGAGTATGCTTTACCAATGGGGAGCAGTTGATTGTTTTCCCACGTACCAAAAGTGAAATCGGAGTAAAAACTGGAACGCTTGCCGTGCCCGCGCTGGGCGTACATCATGACAGCATCAACAACCAGTGGATCGCGCTTCCATTTAAACCATTTACCCTTCGGCCTGCCGGGAATGTACTTACTATCGAGGCGTTTTATCATTAGCCCCTCGACCGCCCGGTTTTGGCAAACGTCTGTGTGCAGTTGGCGAAGGCTTTCGGGGCTGGTAGCGGTGAGGGTTTGCGATAAAAACAGGCGTTTGTTATCTGTTTTGCTGAACCATCTTTCCAATGCTAGGCGCCGAGTTTTCAGCGTTTGTTCCGTCAGGTCTTTCCCATCTAGCACTAACGCATCGTAAACAATAAGCCCAACCGGTGCAGACGATTGTAGCGCCTTACTTGGTTTCTTTTTATTTAGGCGCTGTTGAAGGGCATTAAAGGTGTCCACATCCGGCTGTACGATGGACGAAGCCTGTAAGTCGCTTTTATCACTCGTTGTATTTCCAGTAGTTATACCTTGAGCGGTTGAGCCTTCAGATAAGTTATTGTCATGTTCCACGTTGTGGATAACCAGCAGTTCTCCATCTAACACCATGTTACCGCTAACAGACTCAAGCAAGTCGGGAAATGAGTGGCTGATGTCATCGCCAGTGCGGGAAAAGAGTGCTTTTTCGGGATCATCCTCATTGGTTGTATCACTGTCAATAGACCTATCATTAAAAGCTTTACTTGACTTAACAACGAGCTGTACACGAATGCCGTCGTACTTGTTTTCAATTTGCCATGTGTTTTCAGTAAATGCCTCAATATCGCTATCTTCAATGGGATGAGAGAGCATGACCGGGTGAAAGGTTACCGCATTTTCGATTTCTGGCTTTTCAGCTTTTCCTTCTAGCCAACGAAGCATATCAACGTAAGGAGGGTGAACCGCATGCCAAAGTGTTTCTATTTCTTTGATGTCTTTGTCGCCATAATCGGCCAGTATTTGTTTTATAGAGCGAGCTGACACGCCTATACGCAAGCCTCTTGTGCCCAGCTTTAGTAACGCCCAGCGTTGGGCAGGTGTCATCACTGTTAGGTAGTTGGCAAGTGTGTCAGAGACTTTTTGCTTACTCACCGACGCGAAGGTTTCAACGACCTCGGTGAGACTAGGAAGGGAATCCGTAGGCTTACTGTATGGCCACAAATGCGCCACTGTCTCACTGACTTCGCCGACATAATCGTAGCTCATAGCAAATAAGGCGGGGTCGCTGTGTTCAGTGATGAGCTTTTTGACTGTATTGCGCTTAAAAAAATCGAATCTCAATGTGCCTGCCATAGCGGCAATGGCCCATCCACGGTCGGGGTCTGGCGTATTGGCAATGTAGTCAGCTATAAGCTGCGCTTTGGCTTTGTTTCCAGACGTGAAATACAGCTGCTCAAGTAAATGACTGAATGCTTCCACTAATCGCCTCCTTGCTCTTCTTCATCGTAACCCACAAGGGAAAGCGCCCTTGCTTTGAACCCCATTTTCTCAGCCTGATACATCAAGGCATCTTCTCTGCCGTGGGTTACCCACACTTCTTTGGGGTTTACTTCTTCAATGGTTTTTAGCAATTCGGGCCAGTCGCAATGATCAGAGATAATAAGTGGCAGTTCGGCATTTTTTTGCTTGGCACGAGCGCGAATTTGCATCCAACCAGACGCCACAACCGGACGCACGGCAGGCAAGCTTCGTGACCACCTGTCGGCGAGTGCCGAAGGGGGCGCAATGACTATCTCACCGGCGAGTGTTTTTTTATCTGCAACCGCAGATACCGGAATTAACGCACCCAAGTCTATTCCCAATTGCTTGTATAAATCGCACAGTTTTAGCTGCGCACCGTGTAAGTAAATTGGCTTGGCGTAACCCGCGTCGCGCAGTGCTAATATCACCCGTTGGCATTTACCTAATGCGTAAGCGCCTACCAGATGACATCGCTCGGGAAAAACCCGTAACGAATGAAGCAGCTTTTCAATTTCCTGTTCAATGGGCGGGTGTTTAAAAACAGGGAGCCCAAAGGTAGCTTCGGTAATCAATATATCGCAAGGGACAACTTTAAATGGCGGGCACGTTGGGTCGTGTCGACGCTTGTAATCGCCAGACACCACAACACGGTAGCCCGCATATTCAATTAGGATCTGTGTAGAGCCAAGAATGTGGCCTGCAGGATAAAACGTGACTTTCACGTCATTAAATTCAATGGTTTTTCCTAACGTTACAGCATGCTGCTGAATCGCCATCTCTTCACCGTAGCGAGTTTTCATTATAGCCAGTGTTTCTGGGCTGGCATACACGCTGTTATGGCCTGCCCGTGCGTGGTCTGCATGCCCGTGGGTGACAAGCGCTGTTGCTACTTCATTCATGGGGTCAATGTAAAACTCACCTGGTTCGCAATACAAGCCGGTATCATCAGTTTTTAGCCACGTTGATGGATGCACTACTTATCATTCCTGCCAAATTAGAGAGTGCTTGTTATTACGTAATCAGTCCCTTAAAACGACCACTTGAAGTGTGTAAGACCAATAATTCAATATGCGTGCTGAACTCATTGGCTTTACTAATTGTCACAAAATATGTCGATATGCTTTCGGATATTGCACTACATGACCTTTTAATTTAATTTCAACGCCCTACTAAAAAAGCTTCTTTGGATACTCATAATAAATAAGGATATTGCTAAATGTTACGTTTAAGCGCTTGTTTACTTGCTATTTCAACCCTTCCTGTTTTTGCCCAATCAACAGATATTCAGCATGAAGTTGCGTTAGGGTTTTCTGATGTACGTGATGCCGACGACAATTTTATTGGAGCAAGCTACCGCTACTATTTCGAATCAGTGAACATTGACCAGCAACCTTGGTCGATTAGCCCTTATCTTCAAAGAACGAACAATGTTTCCGTTGATTATTTTGGTATTGATAATATCGACAGCGTAAATGTACGAGGTGAGTGGTTTTACTCAGACGGGTTAGTTATTCGAGGTCGCTATGGACGTATAACCAACGACAGTAGGTTCTTTGACGAAACGTTAAATCGCTATGCTCTAGAAGTGTCTACCTTCGCGAATCAAAATTGGGAATACGGCATTGGTGTTGAGTATTTTCACCTTAATGAAGAGCTTTTCAGTTCCATCAATGCTGGCGTTAGCGAAAAGCGTTCTGATTCAGAATTCAGCTACAGTGCATTTGCAAGATATACGAGCTTTGGGCAACGTTCTGGTAAGTTTTCTCCAGGGTGGGATACCAAATTGAAAGCAACACAGTTTGATGGTGAGTTCTCCGTTGAGCTAGATACAGATTATTACTTCCGTCCTGATTGGAGCGTGGGAATGACCTACATTCACGAAAGCAATGAAGTAATAGGCTCTGACAACGTTATTGAATTAGGCACCCACTACTGGTTTAACCCGCATTCATCTATCGAATTTGGCTTAGGCTATGATACCGACGAGAATCAGTTGGGCTCGGCTACGTTGTTAGGAACGTTTAGATTCTAATGCGCTACTTAAGTGAGCAAGGGCCTTATTTCTAACAGGCCCTTTTTTATACTTCATCCATATAGTTGAGACAGCTTAAAGTAATAACTCGAGGGCTTGAGTGATGCTGTTGTTCTATTGAAGTAGTGTCGATAATGAATCTGCCGGTGCTGCGTCTAGCGTTGCTTTGGAGAGGTGGGGATTATCGAGTTTGAGTACGGTTCTCTCTGAAAGCTTCAGCGCTTTTTTGACATCGTTAAAATTAATGTACTTTTCAAATAACGCGGCAAAACTACCGTCTTGTCGAGCAATATTTAACCCTCTTTCAATTCGCAGCGCTAATTCAGGTTTCGACTTTGAAACGAAGAAAAACATGTAAGACGGGTAATACAATAAAACGGAAGGCTCTATGATAACGTCTGGATCGTTTAGCGATTCAGCCTCTACTATCGCTTCATGGGCTGCTCGAGGAAAATAATCGGTTTTCTATCATACCTCTTTACCTCAATGGCTTATGAAAAAGCCATTGGACCTGTTAACCTTTAGTACAGAGAAAAGGTTAGCAGGCCTAGTTATTTAGGTTACGTTTACCGTTCAGTATAGACACAATTTTCAAGATGCAAGCGACATAGTGTTAGGTGAGCTACTCTACCTCATCATGTTTCAATTTTTGCTTTTTGTAAAAACTGCGCAAATACATTGTTCGCCATAGGGCTTCAAAGGGACCTTTGTTGAAGTGCTTGGTAATAACGTTCGCTAAAATAACTTGCGCTGCAGAGAGGGCGATAGTGACCAGAAGTAAATCAAGCAACGTTACGCTGTAAATAAAGTTTGGAAAATAGGCCGGCATAATGATGCGGAAGAGCACAGCGAGTACTATTGATTGGGTTATATAGAGCGTGAACGCAACTTTGCCACAGTTTATGAGCGACTGATATAACCATGCCCCAGTATGTTTTATGTTTATCAGTACGTGAGCGTAAACCAAAGCGCAGAAAATGGCTGGAATACTAGTAAACATAGGTACTACATCTAATGTTACCTGTTCGAATAAAAATTGCAGAAGTGCAGTGATGATGGATGTGACGATAGCAACCAACACTAATTTCTTAAAAGTCAGTGACGAAAATCCGTGATTGAAAAAGCCTGTTCTATACAAGTATGCACCAAACATCATAAGCCCCATCGATTGCCACAGCATAGTGAATGGCGCGACAATAACCGTAGACAGCATAAATGACGCTTGAATACCAAGCTGCGTTAAATAGCCGCTTTGCCACAAGGCCACTTCTTCGTTAAACGTTTCACTTGGTCGTGTGGGCAGTTCACCCCCCATGTCGTAAACAAACGCCATGACGAGTCCACCAACTAACATGATTGCGCTTCCTACAATAAGATAGTTAATACTCTTCTTTTTGAGTTCACTTTGAGGAAGTGTGAAATGTTTTAAAATAAAAAATGCGCACAGGCTGTAATATAATAAGATGTCGCCGCTAAAAATAAATACGCCATGCAGTAGACCAAATACAAACAGCCATTTAAGTCTGGCTTGTGAGAAGTCTAGAAAATTGCGCCCGCGCTTTTCACAGGCCTCAAATTGTAATGCCAGACCCGCACCAAACAGCAAGCAGAACAGAGAACGAAATCGTCCATCCAAAAACAGCGTGTTGAAAAGTGAAATAATCGTGTCTGATAACAGCGGCTCCTCAAAAAACGCGTAGTTAACATAACCGTTTTGGTGGAATGTAATGTTCATGAACAGGATGCCGAGGATGGCTAAGCCTCTAACGGCGTCTATTGAATGAATTCGCATATACGGTCCTTGTAAGAAAAATCGCTAATTCGTAAAGTCTAAGAAGATCGAAAACCCTGCGCTGAAGTTTACGCTAAGACATTGCGCAAGAGCGAAGTGAAAAGTGTATCTAAACATTAAACGCGCTTAGGCTGATTATTTCCTGCACCTATCGTAAGGTGTAACAAGTAAACCTAACTAAGGTTTTGCCGTATAAGTGCTAAAAGTATTAACGATAACCATTAATGACCCCACTTCCTTCAGTCTTTGCCCGTTGGTTTGAACAAAAAGGCTGGCAACTTCGCGATTATCAACACACCATGCTGGTGGAGAAAGACCAGCATGACTGTACATTATTGATTGCACCCACTGGAGCAGGCAAAACTCTGTCCGGCTTTTTACCTAGCCTAGTCGAGCTTGCTGAGACATTTGGTATGAGTGAGCTTGCTGAGATGATAGAAGACGAGGCACCAATTGAGACCTCTGAAACGAGACAGTTTTCTAGGTTGAGTGAAACTGACGAACTCGTCGAAACAAAGGCTACAGATAGACAAGCAAAGAAACGAAAAGAAAAGGGTGGTTTCAACGGCCTACATACCCTTTACATCTCGCCGCTAAAAGCGCTCACGCAAGATATCCACCGTAATTTGTTGCAGCCCATTGAAGAAATGGCGCTGCCGATAACGGCCGAGACACGCACTGGCGATACGCCCTCGCACAAGCGCCAGCGCCAGCGTAAAAAGCCTCCAAACATACTGCTTACCACACCAGAATCGCTCATGTTGATGTTGAGCTACGCCGATGCCGATAAGCTTTTTGGCAAGCTAAAGCGTGTCATCATCGACGAAACGCATAGTTTAATGGCCAATAAACGCGGCGATTTTTTATCACTTGCTCTCGCACGGTTAAGCGTGCTTTCTCCAAACTGCAAGCGCATTGGGCTGTCTGCCACTGTAGCATTTCCCGAGACGTTGGGCGCTTGGCTGGCTGGCAGCGACAGTGTAGCTAATATTATAAAAGTGAAAGCGGGTGAAAAACCTAAAGTTGAAATGTTGCACTCTAAAGCGCGCATGCCTTTTGGTGGCTTTATGGCTCGCTACGCTATCGACGATATCTATCAAGCGATTGAGAGTGCTAAGACTACGCTGGTTTTTGTAAACACCCGTGCTCAATCAGAGCTGTTGTTTCAAATGTTGTGGGAGGCAAATAAGGCTGCGCTACCCATTGCACTGTATCACGGTAGTTTGAGTAAAGAGCAGCGCCGGAAAACCGAAGCCATGATGGCAAGCGGCATGCTGCGGGCTATTGTATGTACGTCGGCGCTTGAACTCGGTATTGACTGGGGCGACGTAGACAAAGTCATTCAAGTCGGCGCACCTAAAGGCGTAAGCAGGCTGCTGCAAAGGATAGGGCGAGCGAATCACAGGTTAGATGAGCCGAGTGAAGCGTTACTTGTACCTGCAAATCGTTTTGAGGCACTGGAATGCCAGGCGGCGATCACCGCTATTGAAAAAGGAGAGCTAGACGGCGAAAGCCCACAGCCAGGCGCGTTAGATATTATTCCCCAGTTTATCTTGAACTGTTTGTGCAGCCAGGCTGCTAGCCCTGATACTTTATATCAAGAGATTCTCACTGCTACGCCTTATCAAGGGCTAGATAGAGATGATTTCGATAAACTGTGGCAGTTTACCCAGGACGGCGGTAGCGCATTAAACGCGTATGAGCGTTACCAGCGCCTGACAAGAAACGACGATGGCACTTTTTCGCCAGCTAATCGGCGTGTTATTCAAAGGCACAGACAAAATATCGGCACAATCGTTGAAGCGGGGCGGCTTAAAGTAAAGCGAATCCGTCGAGGAAATCAAGGCAAGATTATCGGAGAGGTGGAAGAGTATTTCGCTCAACAATTAACACCGGGAGATACCTTCTATTTTGGAGGAGAGGTGCTGCGCTTTGAAGCTATTCGCGATATGCAGCTTCACGCCAAACCAGCAAAAGCCAAAGAGCCTAAAATTCCAAGCTACGCAGGTGGGCAAATGCCGCTGTCTACCTATTTAGCGGAAGGTGTTCGCGCTATCTTGGCCAATCAAAACTCATGGAAAGCATTACCTGTGCAGGTACAAGAGTGGCTTAACCTTCAGCAGGCCTTTTCTGAGTTACCTAGTCCTGAGCGGGTTTTGGTGGAGCAATTTCCATTTAGGCAAGCGCACTATACCTTGTATTACACCTTCGATGGACGAAAGGCTAATCAAACTCTAGGTATGTTGCTAACTCGGCGAATGGAGAAAATGGGCATCAAGCCTTTGAGCTTCAGCGTGACCGACTACGGATTATCGGTAGCATCAGTAAACGCCATCACGCAAAGTCAGCTTCAGCAGCTATTTCAGCCAGATATATTAGGGGACGAGCTAGAAGATTGGATGTTACAGGCACCTATGCTTAAGCGTTCGTTTAGACAAGTGGCGGTGGTAAGTGGGCTGACTGAACAGCGCTATCACGCCAGCCAAAAAACTATGAAGCAGGTTACCTTTTCAACTGATCTTATTTACGATACGTTGCGTGAACACGACCGCGACCATATTTTACTCAAAGTAGCCCGGGCTGATGCTGAGCGAGAGTTACTCGACTTGCGTCGCCTGGCAAACTTACTTATTCGCTACGTAGATTCAGCAACTCTGGTGAACCTTGAAAAACCTTCGCCCATGGCTATTCCTATAGTACTTGATGTGCGCAGTGAACAAGTAAAAGGCGCTGGTGCGCAAGCTATTATTGAGCAAGCTAATTTATACGCCGAAGCCGAAACCATGCTAGACGAAGTTCGAGCGTTGCTTTCAGGGGCTAGCGTTGAATAGGGTGAAACTTAATAGAATATTCAAACTTCGCTTTCCCATATTGACGATTTACTTCACGCCTGATGCTTTACTTAACAAACATTTGCGGTAAGTCCGTCGAACAGGAAAGCTTAATAGTATTTCGCTAAATAAACGCGCAGCTTTACCCCGGTAATAAAAACTCACAAACGAAAAATAAAGAGGATAATTTGGCAATAACCGACGCGTGGCTGACTGAAAAAGTCAGTCAGCGCCAAATCACAATTACGAAATATGCAGATTACCTGTGGTTGTTAGACGCACGCGGTGTGGCGTATTTACCCGCATGCGATTGGCTGATTGTGTCTGATCTTCACTTAGAAAAAGGCAGCTATTTACGCAGCTATGCCAACCCCTTACCCAGTTTAGATTCCACTGCCACGCTTAAGCGTCTAGAAGGCATTATTGATGATTACCAGCCTAAGCGAGTAATAAGCTTAGGCGATAGTTTTCACGATAAGCACAGTATGTTGCGCATGACCGTTGAAGACCGTCAGCACTTATGTAGGCTTGTTGATAAAGTCGATGAGTGGATGTGGGTGGAAGGTAACCACGATCCTGATTTACCCGACGGCATTCCGGGTACGCCATGTTTTGAAATAGTGCTAGATAACATGGTGTTCAGGCATGAACCAGAAATGTGCGAAACTCGTGCTCAGGTTATCGGTCACTACCATCCTAAGAATCGCACCACAATTTCTCGCCGTCGTTACTCGGGCAAATGCTTTACTAACAACGAAAATGTATTTGTGATGCCAGCCTTCGGCCAGTTCACCGGCGGGTTAGACATAGACGAAGACGTCATGCTAGCGCTTCTTCCCAAGCCGACCCGTCAGGTTTTCACGCTTTACGACAACATTATTTTTAAAGTGTGAACCACCCAAATAGGGTTAGAGTACATTTCTACCGCGGCAGAATTAAAAAAGGGGTCAGAGTCTGAG
>NZ_BLIJ01000059.1:0-2534 GCF_009811475.1 Alteromonas sp. KUL150 | reverse complement strand
TGTTAAACTCCTTAGTCAGCGTCCAGCCTTTTTAACGCTTTTTTATATGCTTCATTTCTTTCACGTTTTCCGACTGCAAGTACTGTGACTATTACAATGTCATCGCGGACTTGGTATACAAGTCTATAGCCGGATTGTCTCAACTTGATTTTGTATACATTTTCCGCGCCTATCACTCTGTCTGGCGCTACATGCGGCGCTTCAAGTCTCTCAGACAGTTTTTTCTTAAACTGCTCTTTTAAAGTACTACAGAGCTTGCTCCATTCTTTAAGCGCGCTTTTCTTAAATTCTAGCTTATAGGTCATCTAAACTTACCGAAACGCTTTCTTCACTATTTCTTTCTTGCACTAGATGAAGTAGTTCCAGATCTTCTAGACGATCCATCATCTTTTCATAAATTTCAGCAGGTACGCAGTAGAAAGCTGGTTCATTTCTATTTAGTATGGCAACAGGATCTCCGTACGCGCTACCTGCAACTTTCATCGGGTTTGCTTTGAGTTCAGTAATGCTTGCGGCTACTTCGGCTAAAACTCTAGTAGTCATAAAGGTCTCCAAAATGGTCTTTAATTAGGTCATTTTAGGCTAAGTTTTATGGTTTAACAAACAAATTAAGTCGCCTGCTGGCGCAGGCTGGGACGCAAACACATGGGCGGCTTCGCCATTATGCCCCACATGTCTGCGCCCGTTATTGAAAAGTTACTTGTAAATCCAGCCTTTCTCTTCTCTTTTTTAGTGGTAATATCAAATCATACTCAATGGGAGTTATTTTATGTCTGATGCATTAAAAGTGATGCTTGAAAATATCGAGCAACTCAGTACTAAAGAGAAAGCTCTTGCTGCCCACTGTCTTTTAACGGCTATGGATACTAAGATTGATAGTGATGTGGAATCTGAGTGGGTAAAACTTGCAGAAGCTCGCAGCGCAGAGCTAGAGTCTGGTGCGGTAAAAAGCATTAGTTGGGAAGAGATAGAAAAGGCTCTAAATTAAAAGATGCTGCCTGTTTCCTTTCATCCAGAGGTTAAAAGGGAAATAAAAGAGTCGTTTGATTGGTATCAAGAGCAGTCACTGGGGTTGGGTCACGAATTTACCCAAGAAATCAAGGAAGCCATCGATTCAGTTAGTTCTTTGCCTTCGGCATGGACAAAAATGGGGCAAACTCATCGACGCTTTGTCTTAAGCAGGTTCCCATACTCTATTATTTATAAAATTATCGAAAACAGGGAAATTAGTGTGGTAGCTATTATGCACAACCACCGAAAACCAGGGTATTGGCACGAACGCGGCTAACAAAGCGCTCAAGCCACTCCCTCCAGTCGCTGGGACGCTAACATTTGGGCTGACTCACTTCGCTCGGATTTTAGCCCACATGCTAGCGCCCCTTAGCTTAAAGTTAGACATCAAGTTGCACCGCGTTGCGCAATACGCTACGCTCTTCCCATGATTAAGTCATTTAAACATAAGGGCCTGAAGCTGTTTTTCGAAAAAGGGAAAACTTCAGGCGTACAGACTAAGCACGCGAAAAAACTTCGCATGCAGTTAGCTGCTATCCATACCGCACAAGAAATCGATGACATAAATCTACCAGGCTTTTCTCTACATCAACTTAAAGGGGAAAGGTCAAACATTTGGTCGATATCAGTTAACGGCAACTGGAGAGTAACTTTCGAGTTCACGGATGGTAATGCTTACATCTTAAATTACGAGGATTATCACTAATGAATATGCATAACCCACCACATCCCGGTGAATTTATTGAGTCCATCTACATGGAACCACACGGCATCAGTTGCAGGACACTTGCTACCCATCTTGGTGTTGCCGCTTCAACACTAAATCGTGTCGTTAAGGGGAAAAGTGCAGTAACACCAGAAATGGCATTAAGGCTATCAAAGGTATTAGGGCGCAGCCCTGAAAGTTGGCTTAGCATGCAAGACAATTACCAGCTTTGGCAGGCAAAGCAGAACATCAATTTGGATAACGTGCAGCCCATAGATCTGCATGCCACCTAACAAACGAATGTTGGGGTGTTATATGCTAATTGGTAGTTAACTCATGGAAGAGTATTTTGCTGGCCTAAGAAAAATTAAGCTTCGTTCTGACAACGTACATGCTGCTCGTTGGCCATGCTTTTATTTAGTATCAATAGGGATCTTTCTTGGCTTCTTGTTTCCGCCGTTGGGATTTATTGCCCCACTATTCATCTATCTGTTTCTCTTTTTATTACTTCGATTGTCGTTATCAACCTGCCCACGTTGCAATAAGCGATTTTATTCCTTGTTAAACACCATATTCAACGGTAGTTTTTATTCAAAGTCAGCAATGTGGGCTGTCTCGTGTAACTCTTGTGGCTTAAAGTTAAGCGAGCTGCCGGAGGTTGACGAAATCGCCATCAGATCCCACAAAGACGAATGGTTTAAATGAACAACGCATATAACACATATGAGCCTCCGGGCTGTCAATGAAAAAAGATAGCCCTTTGACCACTATTTCAAGATCAATACCGTAGCCTTTTTAGAACTCGTTTACTTCGTCT